>NZ_JRNX01000149.1 GCF_000786645.1 Halobacillus sp. BBL2006 | reverse complement strand
ACTCGCGGATGGCCCGGATGAAGTGCATCGCCGAGCCGTTGCGAAATATGAACTGAAGAAATCCGAGCAGAGGAGGACGGTCCATGCACGCTAAAGAGCTTTTTGATTTATCAGGAAAGGTCGCTATTGTGACGGGAGGCGGCCGAGGTCTTGGGAAACAGATCGCCGAAGGATTAGCTGAATCCGGAGCTCATGTGGTCGTTTGCTCTAGGAAGCTTGACGCATGTGAAGAGGTTCGAGATCAACTGAAGAAAATGGGAGTCGATTCCCTTGCCTTCGAATGTGATGTTACGAACCCGGACAGTATGCAACAGGTTGTTGACCAAACGGTCGATCATTTTGGGAGAATTGATATTTTAATCAACAATAGTGGGGCGACCTGGGGTGCACCAGTTGAGGAGATGCCGCTGGAAGCGTGGCAGAAAGTGTTCAATGTTAACGTAACAGGAACCTTCCTAATGTCTCAGATGGTCGGAAAAGTGATGCTTGATCAAGGAGAAGGGACCATTATTAATATTGCTTCCGTGGCTGGACTCAAAGGTTCGGATCCAAAGTATATGGATACAATCGGCTATAACTCGAGCAAAGGAGCAGTCATTACGTTTACCAAGGATTTAGCGGTCAAGTGGGGACCAAAAGGAATACGTGTGAATGCGATTGCCCCAGGCTTTTTCCCGACGAAAATGTCCAAAGTCCTTATGGAAAGAGGAGAAGATGCGTTCTTAGAAGGAACACCGCTGCGGAAGTTCGGAAGCGATGATGATTTGAAAGGTGCAGCTATTTTCTTATGTGCTCCCGCCTCCAAACATATTACGGGAGACGTCGTCATTGTTGATGGCGGGACTCATGCGATGTAACTAATTTTTGTAAAAAGGAGTGGAACGATGACAGAACGAGATGCAGTGATCGTATCGGCTGTTCGTACAGCCATTGGAAGACAAGGGGGAGCATTGGCTTCAGTTCCTGCTCATGTATTAGGAGCAGAGGTGATCAAAGAATGCGTGAAGCGCGCAAAGGTAGAACCAGAACAGATTGAAGATGTCATTTTCGGTAACGTCTTGAGCGGCGGAGGAAATGTGGCACGGCTATCTGCTTTGCAAACGGGACTGACTATAAATCTGCCAGGACTAACGATAGACCGCCAGTGCGGTTCTGGGTTGAATGCGGTACATTTAGCGGCACAGGCGATTCGTGCAGGTGACGGCGATGTGTATGTTGCAGGAGGTACAGAAAGTATGAGCCGAGCGCCTTA
>NZ_JRNX01000148.1 GCF_000786645.1 Halobacillus sp. BBL2006 | reverse complement strand
CCTCGAGGTCATAAGTCAATCGATTACGTGGATAAAAAGCCATCTACTACATCGCTTGTCTTATGCTTCTCGGGGGCCTTCAGGAAGAGGGTCAGTTCAACGTTGGCACAGGACGTGCCGAACTTAGTTGAACATTCATTGAATAACTAAGTAAGGCGCTTGCGCTTTTGTTCTTTTTACATCGTTCGTTTTAATCATGATTGTGAAAGGGTATATATCTAGGTCATCCGTTACATAATAGGTTTCTTAAATAAAGGAGTTTTTGTTTCAAATTTTATCACAAACTAGTTCAAGTCTATCAATCTGTCAGCCTAAATTTATGATATAATGGGATTTATATCAATGAAGTGAAAAACCTTAGCATTGGTAGATGATCATTCAATTTTTTTGCAGCCGTGAAGAACAACACAAGGGTGTCATCAGTAAGGAGAAATGCCCGTTATGGAAGAAAGAAAAATTGTTTCCATAGAAGATCGCATACCAAAACTTAAGCAAACGAGAAAAAAGAAAGCAAATCGTCGGTTGATCCTCTATTTGACGATTTTATTTTTGTTGATTGCGACCGTGGTCTACTTACAATCACCTCTTAGCAATGTAAGGGAAGTGATCGTAACAGGTCAGCAGCATGTCAGTGAAGAAGAAATTAAAGAAATTTCCAATATTACGAATGACACGAATATTTGGAAAGTAGATGGCGATGAAATTAAAAAACGACTTGAATCCCATAAAGAAATTACTTATGCAGATGTAAATCGTCAGCTTCCCAGCACGGTAAAGATTGAAGTGGAGGAAGCGGAACGGATCGGGTATGTCAAAGATAATGGGGAATACCGGGCTATCCTGGAAGATGGTACGGAACTGGAAGCGACCTCATCCCTTCCTGGAGGAGATGCACCGATACTTGCCGGCTTTGATAAACCCACATACTTAAAAGAGATGTCTCAGGAATTGAAAGAGCTTCCTGCCAGCGTTTCCAGTCTTATTTCTGAAATTCATTGGGAACCAAAAGAAGATAACCCGTACCAAATTCGCTTATACATGACGGACGGTTATCAAGTGCTTGCATCAATCCGTACCTTTTCCAACAAAATGCCAGCCTACCCTTCGATCGTTTCTCAGCTTGATGAGGGAGTGGAAGGGATTATTCATATTGATGTAGGCGCATATTTTGAGGAATTTTCTAAGAAAGATGCACAAGAAGGGAGTTCCCAAGGGGAAGCGAACCCACAAGGGGAAACTTCTCAAGAAGGAAACGCAGAAGAGGAGAGTATGAATGAGAATCAAGGGTAAGTCATTGATTCTCTCTCTCGTCCTGCTGGTTTCTGGTTTTCTTGTAGCCTACAGTTATCAACAAACGGAAAGCAAGCCTCAAATGGTTCAGCTGAGTGATTCACAATGGGAGAAAGAGTATTATTACAAAAAGCAATTATTAGAGATCGAAAAGAAAAATAAACAGCTGAGAGATGAGTTGAAAACGAAGCGCGAACAAATACAAGGGTATGACAGGCGATTAGCAGACAGTGAAGAAGTTGTGGCCGATTTTGTGGAGAAGAAGAATAAACTACAAATGCTGGCTGGCGAGCTGCCTGTAAAAGGGACAGGAATAGAGGTTAAGTTAAGTGATGCCGAATACATTCCTGACGAAGACCAGGCCAACCAGTATATTGTACATGAAGGCCATATTCATAGTGTTGTTAATGAACTGCTCAGTGCAGGAGCTAAGGCGATAGCAATTAATGGTCAACGGATATTCAGTGACAGCTATATTGCTTGTACGGGACCTGTCATTACTGTGGATGGAATCCAGCATCCTGCGCCTTTTATAATAACGGCGATCGGGGATTCGGATGTCCTTTACTCAAGTTTGGAACTGACTCATGGAGTCATTGACCAGCTGATTAATGATCATGTTGATGTGGAAATGTCCCGTGAGGATGAAATCAAAATGCAAGCAAGGCTATCCGCTGAGGGTGATCGAAGATGAAAAAACAATCGAAGTGGATGGTTTCCATTATATGCATGTTTATCGGCTTCATGGTTGCGGTACAATTTCATACGACTACTTCTCAAACAGAGGTTCGTGATACCAGGGATGAGTGGGAAGTACGTGAAGCATTGAAAGTCCAGCAGGAAAAACAACAAGAACTTCTTACGAAGCTAGCGTCTGTCGATGAGACGATTGAAAGTTACGAAAAAAAATCATCAAAAGAGCAAGTGGATACACTGAAAGAGTCCATTGAAACCTTAGAAGAGAAAGTAGGACTTACGGAGGTGAAAGGAGACGGGGTAGAAATTACGATCTCACCAATTTTTCTTGAAAATTTCTCAGGTGAACAAATATACCCGTCCATTTCCCCGCAGTTGCTCAGCCGTCTTCTTAACGAGTTGAATACGTTCGGAGCGGATGAAATTTCGATTGGGAATGAACGTTTAACTAGTTTATCTCCAATCCGCAACGTTAATGGCTCCACTTACGTAAACAATCGCCCCTTGCCACCGTTACCCGTTCGGATACAAGTTCTGGCAGATAATCCGGGAAAATTGAGGGATTACATCAACACTAGTCAGTCCATTGACATGTTCGGTATCGAAAATTTAGAATTGGCAGCAAAATTGAAGAAGAATATGACGTTACCCAAATTTGATGATCCCCTTCACTTGGAAAAATTAGAAGAAATTGGTGAATAAGATGTGGCTTCCCGTTTTGTTTTTGATTATAGGTATTTCACTGGGCTTATTGACAAATTTTCAAATTCCTAATGCTTATACGGACTATCTTTCCATAGCTGTGTTAGCCGCATTTGATACTTTATTAGGAGGAATCAGGTCCCAATTAGAAGGAAAATTCGATGATACTGTATTCATTACAGGATTTTTCTTCAATGTTTCACTTGCTGCTTTTTTGGCGTTCCTGGGTGTCCAGTTAGGGGTGGATTTATATTTAGCGGCTGTATTTGCATTCGGTGTTCGGCTGTTCCAGAATTTAGCAATTATTCGCCGACAGATTATTGACCAAAAATTACTAGTTAAATTTCGAAAAAAATGAGCCTAAATAAGAGGATATTCGAGAAAGTCTGTGGAAAACAAGTAATGAACGAGTTTTTGGAAACTTTCTAGCTCATTCGTAGGATGAATTTTTTCAATTCATTTACGTTTATATTTCAATGATTGTATTTTTATCGTATATTCGATATGCTTTGAACTACTCATATGGCTTGTTACAGGAGGTGCGTCACTGGTGAATCAAAATGAAATCCTAGTCAGTTTAGATATAGGAACAAGTAGAATCAAAGTGATCATAGGAGAAATTATGAACGATACGCTAAATATAATTGGCGTTGGATCGGCAAAATCAAATGGCATGAAGAAAGGAGCCATTGTTGATATCGATCAAACGGTCCATTCTATTCGTACTGCAGTCGAGCAGGCTGAACGAATGGTGGATATGAAAATAGACCGGGTTGTCGTAGGGGTGAATGGAAACCATATCCAATTGCAGCCTTGTCATGGTGTAGTAGCTGTTTCTAGTGAAAGTAGAGAAATAGGTAATGAGGATATTACACGTGTGATCGATGCAGCACAGGTTATATCGGTTCCTCCAGAACGGGAAATCATTGATGTCATTCCACGTCAGTTTATCGTTGATGGACAGGACGAGATTACAGATCCTCGAGGAATGATCGGTGTACGTTTAGAGATGGAAGGTATGATCATCACATGCGCTAAAACCGTCTTACATAACACCTTAAAATGTGTGGAGAGAGCAGGACTTGAAGTACTGGATGTATGTTTACAGCCACTTGCTTCAGGCACCGTCTCCTTATCTGAAGACGAGAAGAACCTGGGGGTTGCGCTTGTAGATGTTGGCGGCGGATCAACGACCGTATCCGTTTTTGAAGAAGGACACTTGAAAGGGACGAGTCTTCTTCCGTTTGGTGGAGATAATCTTACAAAGGATCTCTCAATCGGGTTGAGAACTTCAACTGAAGAGGCAGAACAAGTGAAAATTGAGCATGGGCATGCTTTTTTTGACGATGCTAATGAAGATGAAAGTTTTTCTGTCACAATTATCGGAAGTAATCGAGAACAGGCGTTCAATCAATTGCAAATCTCTGATATGATTGAAGCTAGAATGGAAGAAATTTTTGTTTTTGCTGCCCAGGAAATTCAGCGCATGGGAGTCCGGGAGTTACCGGGCGGTTTTGTGTTGACTGGCGGCACGATGAATATGCCGGGAGTCCTTGAACTGGCGCAGGATGTCTTCCATTCGAATGTAAGACTCGCAATTCCAGATTATATTGGAGTTCGCGAACCACAATTTACAAGTGGCGTTGGCATCTTGCAATTCGCTTATCGTAATGCGAAAATACAAGGAAAAGAGATTTTTCCATCAGTAACCGCTGATTTTGAACAACAGGCACCTAAAAAGCAGAAACGCGCGGCTAAACCGCAGAAGGAAGAGAAAGAAAAACCAGAGAAGAAAAAAGAGTCAGGCTTGTCCAATCTATTAAAATATTTCTTTGATTAATTGGAAGCTTGGAGTCGGTCAAAGGACGGACGATACAATAAATCTTGTAATCTCGTGTATTAGGAGGAACGGATGATGTTAGATTTTGATACAAGCATGGACCAATTGGCAACCATTAAAGTAATCGGTGTAGGCGGTGGCGGTAGCAATGCCGTAAACCGTATGATCGAACATGGGGTGCAGGGTGTTGAATTTATTGCAGTCAACACAGACGCCCAGGCATTAAACCTTTCAAAAGCAGAGGTCAAAATGCAAATCGGTGGGAAACTGACTCGTGGATTAGGAGCGGGAGCAAACCCTGAAGTAGGACGCAAAGCCGCAGAAGAAAGTAAAGAGCAGTTGGAAGAGGCTCTACAAGGCGCGGATATGGTATTCGTTACAGCTGGTATGGGTGGAGGAACCGGTACTGGTGCCGCACCTGTCATCGCACAAGTAGCTAAAGAGCTAGGTGCTCTTACAGTTGGTGTTGTTACGAGACCATTTACGTTTGAAGGCCGGAAACGCTCTACGCAAGCGGCTGGCGGTATCGAAGGGCTTAAAGGCGCTGTCGATACACTGATCGTTATCCCTAACGATCGTCTCCTTGAAATTGTAGACAAAAATACACCGATGTTAGAAGCATTCCGCGAAGCTGATAATGTACTTCGCCAAG
>NZ_JRNX01000147.1 GCF_000786645.1 Halobacillus sp. BBL2006 | reverse complement strand
GCATTCATACCGGAGGTCGTTGCCGGCATGTTCCCCATGCCCATACCGAGGCCGCGAATCGTATTTAATAATAAAATCAGCCAGTAAGGCGTCGATAAATTCAAGAAGCTTAAGCCGAGCGTTGCTGCTGCCATGATCGCAAGACCTGGTGGCACTACGAATTTCGGTCCTTTTTTATCTAAGATCCTACCGCCGATCGACATGAAGATGCCGCTTGCCGCTGCGGCAGGCAGAAACAACAGTCCTGTCATGACTTCGTTCAAACCGTAAACATTTTGAATCAGTAATGGCAGGAGGAAGATCCCTGAAAACAATCCGATCGATGCCGCTGATGTCACGACAATGGATACTGAGTAGGTCGGTACTTTGAATACGGACAAATTCAGTAACGGATCGTCCTGCCGGTTTTCATACCAGACGAACAGCACAATAGCGAGCAGACCGCCGACAATAAGTAAAATATTGAAGGCATCAAATAAGCTCTCAACGTTACGGCCTCGTCCTAACGCAAACAAGACGGATCCAATCCCTGAGGTGACAATAATGAAACCGATCAAATCGAATTTTTTATTCGGATTCGTTTCCGTCGGCTCAAGGAATTTCGTTGATAAAATCAGTCCTGTCAGCCCGAATGGAATATTGAAGGCGAATAGCCACGGCCAATCAAAATACTGAATTAAAAAGCCCCCGATTGTCGGACCGACGGCAGGCGCCACCATGGCTGCTACACCATATACCCCCACCGCTAATCCGCGTTCATAACGGGGAAACGAGTTGAAGATCAATGCCATTGCAATCGGCATCATCAAACCTCCGGCCATCCCTTGAATTGCACGGGATAGGATAACCATCCCTAATGAGCTTGAAAAGAAGCCCATCAGAGAACCTGCGATGAAAATGCTCAGACCTGCTAAGTAGACTTTCTTCTTGCCGAACCGATCGCCGAAATAGCCGGTGAGCGGCATCGTCATCCCCATCGATACCATGAAGATGGTCAGGATCCACCCGACGGCAACCGCATTCGAATTAAAGATTTGGATGAAGCGCGGCAAGATCGGGTTCAGCATACTGTTATTTAAAATGACGGTGAACGTCCCGAAAAGTACGGAGACGACAACCAGCCATTTATTTGGTAATTTACTCATGCATAATCCCTCTCTTTCTTTCGATACACGAACTATTCTTTACTATACCACCAGTGATTTTCATTAACCATGATCGGGCCGATTATTCGATATTTTTCGAGCGATTTTTTTAGTGGCTGATACGAATGAATTGGAAGGGGTTTTCTAAAAATAAAATCTTCTTGTTGTAACCGTTTTAACACATTTCCACATGTTTACATCGATTTAAGAAGCGGGTATTTCACTAAAGAACTTACAAGGAGGTCGTTTTACAATGGGACGATTAAATAACAAAGTAGCGGTTGTCACAGGATCTGCGACAGGGATCGGGGCTGCGACCGTAAAACTGTACGCGAAAGAAGGCGCGACCGTTGTTTGTGCTGATGTTAATGAAAATGACGTGCAAAAGACAGTGGATGAAGTAATCCAAGCCGGTGGTCAAGCAGAAGCTTATTCCTTAGATGTATCAAAAGAAGAAAGTGTATCCGCATTCGCCGACTACTTAAAAGATAAATACGGCAAGATTGATATCTTGTTCAATAACGCAGGGATTGATCAGGAAGGTGGAAAAGTGCACGAGTACCCTGTGGAGCTTTTCGACCGCATCATTGCCGTGGACTTACGCGGAACGTTTTTAACAAGTAAGTTCCTTATCCCTCTTATGATGGACCAAGGTGGATCAATCATTAATACATCTTCCATGTCTGGCCGTGCGGCAGATCTCGATCGGCTCCGGGTATAACGCAGCAAAAGGCGGCATTACCAATTTCACAAAAGCGATGGCGATCGATTATGCGCGTGAAGGCATCCGTGTGAACTCTATTGCACCAGGAACGATTGAAACGCCGCTTGTTGATGAACTGGCAGGAACAAAGGAAGAAGAAGGCGGAAAAGAGTTTCGTGAAGCACAAAAATGGGTGACACCGATGGGACGCCTGGGAAGTCCCGATGAAATTGCGAGCGTAGCCCTCTTCCTCGCTTCTGATGAAAGTTCTTATGTCACAGGGGAAGATATTGCCGTGGACGGAGGCATCATGGCGTACACATGGCCGGGCAAAATGCTTATCGATAAAAACTGGAAAGAGAATACAAAATAAGAACAAAGGCGCAAGCGCCCTGAGAGCTCCGATACGCGTAAGCAAAACAGCCGGAGGAAGGTGATTTTTCCTTCCACAGGACGGGTTGCTTATGTCGCGAAGGGCTAGGCACTGGAGCTGGATGTCGCTCACCAGGACAAAAAAACCACAGGAAAAAAATTTAATAATTTTCTAGCCAAAGCAAAAAAAGAGGATGTCGCATTTGTACGACATCCTCTCTTCTATTCTTCTCCTTCTAACGGATAATGCTTTAAGAAATAAACGAGCGCCTGAAGTTCAATCGCCAGGTCGATATGATGCACACGCACACTCGACGGTACAGAAATACGGGCTGGTGTGAAATTCAAGATGCCCGATACCCCCGCTTGGACGAGACGATCGGCGATGCCTTGAGCTTCCGATGCCGGAACCGTAAGAATCGCAACGGTCAGGTCTCCCATCTTCTTTTCCAGGTCATCGATGTGCTCCACACGCACTCCGCCGACTTCTGTGCCGACACGTTCGCGGCTTGCGTCAAACGCAATTTCGATCTTTGTATTGTTGTTTTTCGTAAAATTATAATTTAAGAACGCTGTTCCTAAGTTACCGACCCCGATCAGGGCGACACTAGTCGTTTCATCCTGATCAAGCGTCTTTCTGAAGAATGACAGCAAGTACTCGACATTATAGCCATACCCTTTTTTCCCTAGGGCTCCGAAGTAAGAAAAGTCTCTGCGGATCGTTGCGGAATCGACTTTCACCGCATCACTCAACTCTTTCGACGATACGCGCAGTTTCCCCTGGCTATGTAGATTGTTCAAAAAGCGATAGTACAACGGCAACCGCTTTGCTGTAGCCTGAGGGATTTTTGTATGTTCTAAATCCATGGGTTTCTGCCTCCTTTACCGATCGACCCGTTGGTAATCCCCACTCTTACCTCCTGTTTTTTCTAAAAGGTAAGTCGGACCGATGACCATTCCCTTATCTAACGCTTTGCACATATCGTAGACAGTAAGTGCTGTGGCTGAAGCCGCCGTTAGCGCTTCCATTTCTACGCCTGTACTTCCTTTTGTTTTGACTTCGACGTATATGTGCAAAATATAGGCTTCTGCTGTTTTCCATTCAAATGAGACATCAATTCCCTTTAAGGAGAGCGGATGACACATCGGAATCCAGTCGGAAGTCTTTTTCGCCGCCATAATGCCCGCCACTTGCGCGACACTAAGGACGTCGCCTTTCGCCATTTCTTTATGGGTAACTTTTTGATAGATCTCTTCATTTACCTGAACACTGGAGTGGGCAACGGCTGTACGCACTGTTTCCCCTTTTTCAGAGATATCCACCATCCGTGCACGGCCTTGTTCGTTAAAATGCGTAAACTCTGACATGGAACTTCTCCTCTTTACGGTTTTTCACAAACTTGCTGATTGCTACATTACTCTTATTCTACCAAAAAATCAAACGTTAGTCGTTAAAGATTTCACAAACTTTGAAGCCATTGTCTTGCTAGAAGAATCCGATATAAGATACACTTATTTCATTGAGGTGAAACGACATGATTCTCATGCAACTGAATCAATTGACGAAGCGTTTTGGAGCTGAGTTGATTTTATCGAATATTAAATTGGAAGTACAAATGAACGATCGGATTGCCATTGTAGGCCGGAACGGCGCAGGGAAATCCACCTTGCTCAAGATGATGGCTGGTGAAATGAGCTACGATTCCGGCGAGATTTTCAAACCGAAAGAAACGACCGTTGGTTATCTAGCTCAAAATACAGGCCTTCAATCAGGAGAAACGATTTGGAACGAGATGGAGAAAGTATTCACCCATCTGAAGGATTTGGAAAAAGAACTGCGTTCCATGGAAGAAAAGATGGCCGATCCTGATTTGCTTGATGATGCCGAGCGTTATCAGCAGCTCTTAAGTGAGTACGACCGTAAGCAGGAGTATTTTAAAACAGCAGGCGGCTATCAATACGAAGCTGAAATCAAATCGGTCTTGAACGGACTGAACTTCAAGAACTTTGATTGGAGCACACCGATTACCTCACTGAGTGGCGGGCAAAAAACACGCCTGGCTCTCGGTAAATTGCTTTTGACGAAACCGGATGTTCTCATTCTGGACGAGCCGACCAACCATCTGGATATCGATACGCTCGCATGGTTGGAAGGGTACCTTCAAGGCTATGCGGGGGCTGTCGTTATCGTCTCCCACGACCGTTATTTCCTCGATAAAATTGTGAATACGGTGTACGAAATCGCTTTTCAATCTTCAAGAAAATATCATGGCAACTACAGTGATTATTTGCAGAGGAAGGAAGCCGATTTTGAAATCGAGATGAAACGGTTTGAAAAGCAACAGGAAGAAATTAAAAAAATGGAAGACTTCATTCAAAAAAACATCGTCAGGGCAACGACGAGTAAACGTGCCCAAAGCCGCAGGAAGCAACTTGAAAAAATGGAACGGATCGATAAGCCGAAGGACGATAATTTGTCCGCTAAATTCAGTTTCCAAATTGCCAAGAGAAGCGGCAATGACGTCTTGAGACTGCGTGATTTTGGCTTTCGTTATGAACCGGATGTTTCTTATTTATTCGAAAACCTTTCCCTCGACGTCAGCCGCGGAGATTCGATTGCTCTCGTTGGCCCGAACGGAGTCGGGAAAACCACCCTGCTGAAAACAATTATTGGAGAGCTAGAAGCTTCCAAGGGAGAAAAAATGATCGGTACCAATGTGCAAATAGGTTATTACGATCAGGAACAAACTAAATTGAACTCCAAGAAGACTGTACTCCAGGAACTTTGGGATGACTATCCGATGAAAAATGAGAAAGACATCCGCACGATCTTAGGAAACTTTCTTTTTTCTGGTGAAGATGTTTTAAAACCGGTCACAGCCTTAAGTGGGGGCGAAAAAGCCCGTTTATCTCTTGCTAAACTGATGATGCAGGAAGCCAATTTCTTAATTTTGGACGAGCCGACCAACCACCTGGATTTAGACAGTAAAGAAGTATTAGAAGCAGCACTTGTGGATTACCCAGGGACACTCGTGTTTGTTTCCCACGACCGATACTTTATCAACAAGATTGCCACACAGGTTGTGGAAATGCTCCCAGGGGAATCGAAACTGTACCTCGGTGACTATGACTATTATGCCGGGAAGAAACAAGAAGAATACGAGCTTCAGCAAATTGAAGAAGCCGAACGCCTTCAAAATGAACCAGCTAAGGATGAACCACAGGCGAAAAACAGTTTTCAACAAGATAAAGAAGCCAAACGCGAAGAGAGGAAGAAGAACCGCCGCATCGCAGAGATCGAAGCAGAAATAGAGGAATTAGAAGCGAAGCTTGAGGAAAACGATGAGCTGCTATGCGACCCCGAGATCTATCAGGACCATGAAAAGTCCTTAGAGCTCACAGAAGCCAACACCACGTACCACAAACGCATCGAAGCTCTAATGGAAGAGTGGGAATCGCTGCATGAAGAGTAAAATTACCCACACCTCAGGTCATCCAATATCTGGATGACCTGAGGTGACTTTTTTTTGCTAATTTCCTGTGTATAGGAATGTATGAATTAAGACTCACTATCCACAATGTTATCCATATGTAAAAACTGATATTATCGTTCTCAACAGATTTATTCACATTATCCACATTTATCAACAGAGTTATCCACATTTTTGTTAACGATTTCTTTACAACTTTTCATAGGGTTAATAAAAGTTATCCACTGAATAAATATACAATTGTGTATAACTTTTATAAACATAGAAAAACTCCCCTCATTCATACAAGGGGAGTTTCTTACTGTTATCGTTCGCCGTATTTCTCTAGATCAAGGCCTGGATTAGCATTCAAATCCCAGCCGGAACGGTGTCCCTGGTTAAACGCCACAGCC
>NZ_JRNX01000146.1 GCF_000786645.1 Halobacillus sp. BBL2006 | reverse complement strand
GGATGTGAAGAGCCGTTGGTAGGCCGGAAAAGCTTAGATCAATGAAGTGTTCGATTGAAACTAGTAAAAAACCCGCCAGACTTAACTGGCGGGTTTAAAAATTAACCTTCTAGCAATAGATCGTATGGATCTTCAATCATTTCTTTAATACGACGCAGGAATTGGACGGCATCTTTACCATCGACGATTCGGTGGTCATAAGAAAGAGCGATGTACATCATAGGACGAGCCTGAATCGTATCATCAGGCATGACTTTCGCACGTTTTTCGATGTTATGCAATCCTAGGATACCAACTTGCGGAGAATTCAAAATTGGTGTAGAAAGCATTGAACCGAAAATACCACCATTTGTGATAGTGAAGGAGCCTCCTTGGAGGTCATCCAATTGCAGCTCTTTATTACGTGCTTTCGTCGCCAGGTCTGCAATACCTTTTTCGATGCCGGCAAAGTCAAGACGATCTGCATCACGGACAACTGGAACCACTAGTCCTTCTTCAGTGGAAACAGCCATACCAATGTCATAGAATTTTTTCTTCACGATTTCATTCCCTTGAATCTCTGCATTGATTAGAGGGAATTCTTTCAACGCGCCCACCGCTGCCTTAGTAAAGAAGGACATGAAACCAAGTTTAATGTCATGCTTCTTCTGGAAAGATTCTTTGCGTTCACTGCGAAGCTTCATAACGTTGGTCATGTCGACTTCATTGAAAGTAGTCAACATAGCTGAGTTTTGCTGAGCATCGACGAGACGTTTCGCAATTGTTTGACGACGGCGGGACATTTTAATGCGTTCTACCGGCTTATCAAACTCTGTTTTTTCGTTATTTTGCTCTTTTTTCTTCTCTTTCTTAGGTGCTTCCTTCTTCTCTTCCTTCTTGCTTCCGCCTTGCGCAGCAGCGTCTACATCTTCTGGACGAATACGGCCTAGTGGATCTCTCGCAGAAATCTCACTCAAATCAATACCGAGTTCGCGTGCTCGCTTGCGGGCTGCAGGGGTTGCAATAATATCTTTATTATTGTCTTTTGTTTCTTCTTTATCTTCAGAATCAGAAGAAGATTTTTCTTCTTTTTGTTGAGAAACTTCTTCTTTTTTCTCTTCTTGCTTTTCTTCTTTTTGTTCTTCTTTATC
>NZ_JRNX01000145.1 GCF_000786645.1 Halobacillus sp. BBL2006 | reverse complement strand
CATTGCAAGTAGGTGACAACCCCGTGTTTTTTACGCATGGGGTTGCTTTTGCCGTTTTTTTATATTACGGCTTATTTATTGAAATTCTAGTCTCTCAACTGGCTCTCTTGTTTTTGATGGGAAAGCTCAGAGTGAGGAAAGCGGACCTTTATCGGGTTCCCATCAACTTCTTAATGTTCCTAATGATTTCCATACTTTCAGCGCTTCTTTATTACTTGTTAGGGGGAACCCACGGAGGTGAAGCGGTCTCTTCTTTGGATAATGCGTTACCTGTGACGGCGTATGCGGTGTCTCAGATTCTCTTTAATCAGTTTTCGATTAAATTCATCTCTCGTTTTCTGTACAATAAACCGATTCAATGGTTTGATCGCGGGCTGATTTGGGACGTACTGACCGGTTGTCTTGTATTGCCCATTGGCTTAGTTCTCTACATCGTCTTTGCAGAGTTTGGTGTGAGTGCTGTTTTCTTCGTCGGTATTCCATTCATTTTCATATCGGGAATGTTGATGCTTTATCATAACAGCAGCCAGGTGAATAATTATTTGAAACGAACGAGTATCATAGGACACGAACTGACAGGCAAATTAGGCGTTAGAGATGTTTTGGATATTTTTGTCGATCGAATCAGTAAACTTCTGCCTCTCGACTATATTTATGTTTTTGATGTAACTTCAGAAAAACAACTGAACCTGATTCGTTTCTATGATCGTTCAGGAAACATACAATTTCCAATTATCCAATTGGAAAAAGGGGAGAGCATTAGCGGGAACACGTGGGAGAAAGGGGAAAGTGTCCATTTTAAAAGTAAAAGAGATTGGCAGCACCTCGAGAACAACTACACGCCGGATGATGCTGAAAGCTCGATTTCCATACCGGTTGAAAGAAATGGGGAAATCGTCGGTGTGATCACGATTTACGCCAAAAGAAAGCGTGCGTTCATGCAATATCAGTTTATGATTTTGGAAATCCTCGGGAATTACTTAGCGGTTGCTATTCAAAATGCTAAACACTATGAAAAAACGAAAGCGGAAAGCGAACGTTGCGCGTTGACCGGTCTTTATAATTATCGGTACTTTGAAGAGTATCTTCACCAGCTCTTCCAACAGTGGAAGGATGAAAACAGGACACAGCCGATTTCGTTGATTTTATTAGATATCGATCACTTCAAAATCGTCAATGATACATACGGACACGAAAGTGGAAATGAAGTACTCTGTCTGCTAGCTGAGCGACTTCGAAGGGTAATAGGGAACAGAGGCGTCCTTGCACGATATGGAGGAGAAGAGTTTGTCTTATTACTTCCGGAATGTACATCGGATGAAGCCGTTTGGCTGGCAGAAGATATTAGACAAGCAATTACGGAGAAGCCGTTTGATTCTTATGAACATATTTTGAGCGGGAGATCTCCACAAGAAATTCCAATTACTGCGAGTATCGGTTTAGCCACATACCCGGATGACTGTGAAGAAGCCCTGGAGTTAATTCGGCATGCCGATCGCGCGATGTATGTTGGGGCTAAGCAGCAAGGAAGGGACAAAGTGGCGAGTTATGAATCCTTATTACATCCAGCCGAATGTTAATCCATTCGGCTGGATTAATTATATTTTGTTTACTAAATCTAGTTTAGGATCAGTCAATAGAGTCAGCATCGATCCATGAATAATCTTGACATAAACCATTAACAAGGTCTGTACTAAATAGCAGGATACAATTACGATAGTACTTTCTATTTCTGGAAGGTTATAGGACAGCATCGCTTCTTATCAGCATACATAGTATAATTAGAATGGTATAATAGTCTTGGGTTATGGTTTAGCAGTAAACTAATTCCTGTAATTTTAAACGATTAATTGAGGAGGTGAAAAATAATAACTATCAATGTTTGATGCTATAATACTTGTTTAGGAGCCATTTCTATGAATTCAATCCTCATCTTTTATCTCTTCTTACTTGGATTACTCCTCGGATCCTTCTACAATGTCGTTGGGCTTCGTTTACCGAAAGGCGAACTGTTCAAAGAAGAACGGTCCTATTGTCCTTACTGCCGTAAGACACTGAAATGGTATGAACTTGTACCTTTACTCTCATACTTCCATCAACGAGGAAAATGTCGCTACTGTCAATCCCCGATCTCATTTATCTACCCTGCTATGGAACTAATAAGCGGTCTGATGTTTGCTTTTTGCATTTGGTATGTAGGATTACAATTAGAACTTGTTCTTGCCCTTCTTTTGATTTCACTCTTCCTTATCATAACTGTCAGTGATTTAGTCTATATGATTATCCCAGACAAACTTTTACTATTTTTCTTTATCTTATTTCTCATCTATCGTTGCTTTCAACCACTTGAACCTTGGTGGTCTTCCTTGCTGGGGGGAGTCATTGGGATTGGGATGACAGCATTTATAATTCTTATCAGTAAAGGTGGGATGGGGGGAGGAGATATGAAGCTATTTGGATTAATCGGTTTCGTATTAGGATGGAAGCTTTTGCTTGTAACGTTTTTCCTTTCTACTCTGTTAGGGTCGATTACGAGTGGGTTTTTATTAATAGTGAGGGTTATCTCAAAGAATGAACCTTTTCCGTTTGGCCCTTTTATCGTGGTAGGTGCTAGTTTTTCTTATTTTTT
>NZ_JRNX01000144.1 GCF_000786645.1 Halobacillus sp. BBL2006 | reverse complement strand
TGGATATTGATACAGGGGCTGTGTTTGGCGGGAAGCTGACGTTATTAGAGCTGCCTTCCCATGAAGTGTACACCGTTTCCTAAGTAAAGATTATACCTTACAATTGACTCGATTTTTAGAAAAAATCAACTCTTAGAACCTCACAGTAGTTTATTACTATTGTGAGGTTCTAATCTTTCTATAGCAAATCTTGACACACCCTTACCTAATGACGAAGAAGGGACGCATCATTTCATAATCTTCATGCTCAAGAATATGGCAATGCCACACAAACAAACCAGCGTATGGGCCGAACGGGACGATGATGCGTGTAATTTCATTAGGATTGGCACGCACCGTATCTTTCCACCCTCGCTCATTCAATTCCGGTAGCATACGTGGAGCGGTAGGAACGACTCTTCCTTCTTTTTGATAGATTTCTGCATCAAACGGTTGGCGGTCAATGATTTGAAAACGAACCAAATGAAGGTGGATGGGATGAGTCCCATGGGAAACATTAACGAGATTCCAAATCTCCGTACTGCCTAATCTGGGCGTTTCTGAAATGGGGTCTGACCACAACCGGCCGTCTAACAAGTGGATGGACCGGCCATAGGAGTCAGGTCTCATGCTGAGCTTTAACATTCGGACCTGTTGAAAGCTTGACAGCCTGGGAACGGTATCCAGAATATCAGGAATGGAACTCTCATCTAGGCAAGTAAGAGGAGACACCACATGGAACTTCATGACAGATCCAGTTGTATCCGGATCTGGCTTCTCCCCTTTAGGGAAAGGGGACGCTGCATCATTCTTAAGCACGATCGATTCGCCATAGCAACAAGAAAAATCGACAATAACATCCGCTCTTTCTGCAGGCGCTATGAGTAGAGAGGGGACGCTTATCGGTGTCTCTAATAACCCTTGATCAGTTCCAATTTGGACAAAAGGTAAACCATTTGAAAGAGATAATCGGTAAAACCGTGAATTAGATCCGTTAAGTATTCTGAAGCGATAACGTCTAGGTTCTACATTATAATAAGGCCAAACTTTTCCATTTACCAAAATAGTGTCACCGAAAAATTCTTCCAAAATGGAAGGGTCCACCTCAGAAATCGGTTTGGCTGGTTGAGAGGGGTACAGAAGACTTCCATCCGGATGAAATGAACGATCTTGAATTAGGAGGGGGAGATCATATGGATTCTGGGGCAGGTTCAAGCGGATTTCTTCTGGATCATGAATGATGTACATCCCCGCTAACCCTGCATAGATATTTAAACGTGTGATTCCCAAAGCATGATCGTGGTACCACAGCGTTGTTCCATTTTGTTGATTGGGATAGGTATAGATTCTGTTAGTAAAATGCGGTCCCACTTGTTTGAAATCTTTTGTAAACCACGCTTCAGGATAGCCATCACTTGCCGAAGGCGTAGCACCTCCGTGTAGGTGCACGACCGTTCGAACTTCGGGCACGTTTTCCCCAGCTCCATGAACAGTGGTATCAATGGGAAGAAAGTGTTTGGAAGGGAGTTTATTTTTCCACAATACATGAATCGGTTGATTCTTCTGAACATGAAACGTAGGGCCTGGATAGTGCCCATTATATCCCCAGATCTTCGTCGGAGGAAGGTCTTGATGCAGCTTCTGGTACGTTTCGCTCATCGTTACTTCATAAAAAGGCATGTGATGAATGTTAGCGTTTGGAAGAATAGTCTTCATAATGGGAAGTCGATCCACAAACTTTTCCAGCATAAGCATTCTCCTTTTTACAGATAAAGTCCCTACTTTATTGCATTGAGCTGAATCTATATCCTTCACCGAAACCCCCACAATGTATTTAAATACCCATAGTGCTCTTAGATTCCTTAGATCCCCTGACTTGTCTCTAAAACCATTGAGATGACCATGCAGTGGTTGTGTTGAAGCAATGGCTGGAATCTTCTCGCTAACATGGATGAGACAATAACTGATTTTTCTCGTCCTTAGAGATGCCTTTTTTAAGGTCTCTTTTATTATTCAAATAATCTATTTACCAAAACATGAATTAGCCGGATAAGGAGAAGGAAGGAGGAATACCCAAAAAAAGAATAGATGTGCTTCCAATCTGAGCTGAATGCAATCCACCCTGCTTCTTCAATCATTGGCTCAAGCAGCATCGCCAGCAAACCTGTAAGAAAAATAAAACCGAATCGAGTCCAACCATTCAATGCCTTCATTATCCACAAAGCGAATAAGGAGAATAACGGAATAACTATCAAGGTGAAGCGAATGTCTACGGGAAATACTGCTGGAAAGGGGCGGGCATGAAAGTTATAGTAACCTTGACCGATGAACCATAATTCTATGTAAGTGGTCAGCAGGGCGGCTGACACCATAGTAAAGAGGTAGGAAAACAACTGCGATTTACTGCTTCCTATGAAATAAGATTTTTTTGGTAAAGACCGTCCACTCGAGTTTTTCGATGGTTTTACAGTAGTCATGTTTAATCTCTCCATTTACGTTATCGGGAATAGGTTCTAGAAAATCAATGCCGGTCCATTTGGTAAACCAGTCGCCATCTTCAGCCTTCGTTTGGTTACTATTTTTCCAAGCATACTCCAGTCTCGGACTATAAATATGAGGGCTGTTTGTTTGTAACGTACAATTTTTCGTTTGAGGAATATACAATCCCCCCGGTACTGTTTCTTTCACGTCATTAAACAGATGAGGCCAGTAATCTTTGCGAGATCCCGTGTGGGGATTGGCTGCTGCCCAGTCAACAATACGCTGCAGGCGCTTTGAATCTGAAAAAAGTAAAGCATATAATTGTTTCCCTAATTCGATTCGTCTTTCCAAAGAAGAAAATTGGTTTAACGTTTGCCCAATTAGTAAATTTCTTTCAAAGGGCTTTTGTGAGTAGGGAAATAATATATGGCTCATGTTCAATAAGTCCTGTAATTTAAACATAATCGTCTCAAGTACCGTATTTTGGTAGACGGGGTGCTGGATGACCCGTTTTTCCAAATAGCTTTGTTCATTAATTATCATTGCTAAGGAGAGGTTCGATCGGTTTTGGTTTTTCCAAAAGTCCGACCAAACGACTTCCATAAATGTTGACACATTTAGATGAGGAAGAAGGTCGAAGAGTGGCTGCTGCCTTTTCAAACTCTCTTCATAGAGGAGAAATTGAGGATAAATATCCTGGAAAATCAGCCAATTCCCTCGTTCTAAGAATGAAAAGAACTGTGTTTGTTCTTTTTCAGTTAAAAGCTTTGCTAAAAATTCTCCTTTTAAATCTGTCATACTCCAGCCGCCATTGCGCGAAACCATGTGGCCAAGTAAAGCCCATTCGATTTCTGGATGCCGTAAATAGAAGTCAAAATAAGCTTGAGTACGTGTCACATTATTACTATTAAACTGCTCCGTTTTGGCTCGAATCGATGCGATCAGCTGCTGGTCCTTCGGTGACAGTGAAGTAACAGGCTGGATAGCCTTTACATTGGATTTCTTTTTCAATTGGCTTTTTAATTTTGTCAGGGAATGAAAAGTTCCTGCAGCCTCAACCAGAAGCAATCTCTCCTCTCCAGGAATGTCTTTCAACTAGGCATAAGGATAAGTGGTCATAGTTTTTAGGAGGGGGATGGTGAAATCTTCTTTTATTTGAACTAGAACGATTGAATTAACATTATTAAACGGGAAGACTCTCATGATGAAACTAGGGTTAATTGGAACCGAGGTGCGAAGGCTTCATATATGATCATCTTATTTCGTTCTGTGCAGATTCATGAGGATAATTTAATTGAGGCCTTATCATAAAATTATTCATCCCTATTCTTAATAGATGGCGAGCATTTACTAGTCATCTTTTTTTGGTGATAAGAAACACCGATATAGGCACTGTGTATTTGTACATAATTCGAACATGACGATATCCTTGTATTAAAAGAGACATGTTACGATAACTTTAGAAATACATAGGAGGAACGTAAAATGACGAGAAAGCTATATTATGAAGATCCTTATAAAATGGAATTCGACTCTAAGGTTGTAAAAATAGATCATGATAAAAGTGGACCATTTGTGGTGCTGAAAGAGACAGCATTTTATCCGACGGGAGGCGGGCAGCCTCATGATCAGGGCACATTGAATGATATTGAAGTGATTGATGCAGAAGAAGTCGAAGAAGAGGTTCGTCATTACACAAAGGAAGAACTTCCAGAGTCTACTGAAGAAGTGCACGGAATCATTGATCGAGAACGACGCATCGACCATATGCAGCAGCATTGCGGTCAGCACATCATTTCAGCTGTATTTGATGACCTGTTCAACCTGCCAACGACGAGCTTTCATTTAGGTAAAAATACGGTAACGATCGATTTGGATACGGAGCATCTATCCGAAGAAATTTTGCAAAAGGCTGAGGAGAGGGTCAATCAAATCATTCGAACAAATTATCCTGTTGAAACCAAGTGGATGTCCGTAGAAGAGGCCGGAGAGTACCCACTTCGCAAACCGCTTGCTGTCGATGGTGATGTTCGACTAGTAATTATTCCAGACATCGATTACAACGGATGCGGAGGAACACATCCTGAGTCCACAGGCGAAGTCATGACTGTTAAGTTTCTAGGATGGACGAAAAGCAAGAAACAGGTACGCTTGGAATTTGTCTGCGGTTATCGGGTGCTAGATAAGCTCGGGCAGAAGCACCAGATACTGACCGAATTGAAACAGCTTATTCCTAGACCGGAAGAGCAGTTTGTAGGAGAAGTCGATCATCTAATCAAGGCAAGCAAGGAAAAAGATAAGAAAATGGCTGAGCTTGAGGGGCAAATCCTTCAGTACGAAGCACGTGAGATTATTTCAGATGCAGAAGGAAATAAAGTGATTCAGCGCGTCTTTCAGGACCGCCCGATCAAGACACTTCAGTCGCTGGGAAAAGCGATTATCGAAGAAGCATCAGATGCTTATCTCATCCTTGTCAGTGAACAGGAAGATCAGCTGCAGTTTGTGCTGGCTAGTGGAGCAGAGATCGATCGGAATATGAATGAGGTTGCCAAACAAACGATGCCTCTTATAGAAGGAAAAGGAGGCGGCAAACCGAATTTCGTACAGGGCGGAGGAAAAAAGTTAATGGATGGAGCTGATTTTGCTGATCGAGTGAAAGAGCGGTTGTAGATTTTCTTCAAAATAAGTTTCCTATAATATGAAATTCAAAGCTTGCCCCCTCTGCTAGATGGGAAAGGAGGCAGGCTCTTTTTTTATCAACATTTGCTACATGTATTCCAGGCTGGAGCGAAGGAGTATCAAGTAGATGAAAAACCTTATCTCTATTTGTGAACACTTTTGGTATTTTTATGAAAAATAAAGAATAAATTGTAAGAAGGTGGTAAGATTCTTTCATATCCTATAATTCTTCGAGGATATGCGTCTTATTAAAATTAGAAGAGGTTGATGAAAAAGTGACCATGCAAGTGAAAGAAGCTTCAATTTTCGATCACACGGGAAACAAGATTATGACCGAAGACCGTGAGATAGCGATTATCGCCAAAATGGAAGATCCTAAGATTGCTATTTTAGGAAACGTCGTAAGTGAGGCTGAGTGTGAGGAGCTGATCCGCCTTTCCAAAGATCGTTTGAATCGATCGAAAATTGGATCCCGACACGAAGTGAGTAACATTCGGACGAGCAGCAGCACCTTTCTGCCGGAGGATGATATTACGATGAGGATCGAAAAGAGACTTTCGCAAATTATGAATGTACCCGTTGAGCATGGAGAAGGACTTCACATTTTAAATTATAAACAGGGCCAGGAATATAAAGCTCATTATGATTATTTCAAATCAAAAGTCAAAGCAACAAATAACCGAAGAATCAGCACGCTTGTTCTTTACTTGAACGATGTTGAAGAGGGGGGAGAAACCTATTTTCCGCACATGAATCTATCAGTTTCCCCTCAGAAAGGCATGGGCGTCTATTTTGAATATTTTTATTCAGATCCTGTGATCAATGAACGGACACTTCACGGCGGCTCCCCGGTTACTGTAGGGGAAAAGTGGGCG
>NZ_JRNX01000143.1 GCF_000786645.1 Halobacillus sp. BBL2006 | reverse complement strand
GAGGAGTTATTTAATGGGTACGGCGTGCGTACGATGACACCACAGTCTGCCGGTTATTACCCGATGAGCTATCATGCTGGAAGTGTATGGCCTCATGACAATGCCATGTGCCTAATCGGCTTAAGCCGACTTGGAATAAAAGAGGAAGCTATTCAAATAGTAGAAGGAATGCTTGAGGCAGCAAAAGGCTTTGAGTACTTACGCTTACCTGAACTTTTTTGTGGGCATGACAGTAGTCTTGGTTATCCTGTTCCATATCCAACCACATGCTCTCCACAAGCATGGTCAGCTACATCTTCATTTATATTTTTACAGACCATCTTGGGTATCCAACCTATGGCTATCAGCAAACAGATCATAATCGATCCAGTTCTTCCTAAAAACATGAACATTTTAAAAGTAGAAGACATGCGAATAGGTGAGGGGATTCTATCACTTGATGTTAAACGGAATGCAGAGACATATGAAGTTAAAGTTATGAATAATACAACTGGATATACCATTCACCAAAAACAGGATCTTGATGTACAGGTAAAAGGATAGAGGGGAATTAAAATGAATTATATAGTCGGAATAGATATTGGCGGTACAAAAGTGGCCATTGGAATTGTAGGAGAAGATGGGAAGCTTTATCATCATACTAAAATAGCTACTGATTTATCGATATCACCTAAAGAGATGATTCATCGTTTGAGTGAAGCAATTAATCATTTAGTGAAAACCTCTGGAATCTCTTTTGAACAAGTGTTAGGAATTGGGATTGGAGCGCCAGGACCTCTTGATTCTAAAAGAGGGATCATCACCTGTCCTCCAAATCTTCCGAACTGGCATAATGTAGAGATTGTTTGTATGTTGGAGGAACTCTACCAAATTCCTGTTCGACTAGAAAATGATTGCAATGCTGCTACGCTAGCAGAAAAATGGATTGGTGCTTCGCAGAACAACGATTATTTTGTGTATGTGACGATTAGCACAGGAATAGGTGCCGGTATTTTCGCAGATGGCAGACTGATTTCTGGTAAGAGCGGAAATGCCGGAGACATAGGTCATATCATGATGGATCCGACCTATGGCACTTGTACATGTGGTCAAAATGGATGCTTTGAGTGGATTGCTTCAGGAACAGCAATTGCAAGACAAGGATCAGAGATACTTGGGCAATCTGTAACAGCAGAAGAGGTGTTTACACTGTACAGAAACAAGGATCCTCGGGTTCAAGATCTTATCAACAATATATTTACAGTCATTGGAGCTGGATGTACGACCATTGTTAATGCTTTCGATCCAGAAAAAGTAGTTATAGGTGGAGGCGTTTCTAAAGTTGGGGAGCCGTTATTTCAAGCTGTGCGATCCTACGTTCAAACTCACGCATTAAGTCCTTCCGGGAGGGAGACAGAAATTGTAACTTCTGGATTGGACCATCATTCGGGGACAATAGGAGCGGCTGCATTACTGCTACAGGACAAGGGTGCTTTAGACGAAATAAGCGTCCATTAAGTAAAAGGGGTGAACTTATGGAACAACAAAAATGGTGGAAGGAAGCTGTCGTTTACCAAGTCTATTGGCGCAGCTTCAATGACACAACTGGGAATGGAACCGGTGATTTACAAGGTGTTGTCGAAAAGCTTGATTATATAAAATCCTTAGGTGTTGATGTTATTTGGTTGAACCCATTTTTTGAATCACCAGATAAGGATAATGGTTATGACATATCTAATTACTACTCCGTTATGGATAAAGCAAGAGATATGGCAACTTTTGAACATTTACTAAAAGAAGTTCATAAGCTAGACATGAAGCTTATTATGGATTTGGTCGTGAATCATACGAGTGACCAGCACCCATGGTTTAAGGAATCTCGTTCATCCATAGACAATCCTAAGCGAGATTGGTACATATGGAAGGACCCTAAAGAAGATGGATCCGCGCCTAATAATTGGCGCAGCTATTTTACGCCTTCTACTTGGGAGTATGACGATAAGACCCAACAATATTATTTTCACTCATTTGCCATCGAACAACCAGATCTTAATTGGGAGAATCCTGAAGTAAGGGAAGAAATTTATAAGATGATGAGATTCTGGCTGGATAAAGGGATCGATGGTTTTCGTATGGATGTTATAAATCTATTAGCTAAGGTTGAAGGCTATCCAGATGTAGAAGAGCCCGAAACGATCAACTATTTAGGGAACAACCCAGGAATTCACAACTACCTAAAAGAGATGTACAAACAAGTATTACAACATTATGATGTTTTTACAGTCGGAGAGATTCCTTTTGTCACTCCTGAAGATGGCTTACTATATGTAGGAGAAGACCGTCAAGAGCTGAATACCCTTTTCCATTTTGAAGTGTGCGATGACATGGTCCAAATGGATTTACCGCGATTTAAGGAAATCCAAAAACGATGGTATGAGGGTATGTTCGGACGTGGGACAAATTCTCAGTTTCTAAACAACCATGATCACACCAGACTGGTTACCCGCTTCGGAAATGACAACGAATATCGGAAAGAATCTGCTAAATTACTTGGCACTTTAATTCATACTCTCCCTGGCATCCCCTACGTGTTCCAGGGAGAAGAAATAGGGATGACAGGGGTAGATTTTGCAACCATCGAAGACTATCAGGATATTGCTATGCTTAATAAATATAACGAAGAGATAGAAAAAGGCCGGGCCGGAACGGAAGTATTAGAAGAATTGAAACTACTAAGCCGCGACAATTCTAGAACGCCAATGCAGTGGGATGACAGAGAGAATGCAGGTTTTACCACGGGTAACCCTTGGATTAAAATGAACCCGAATTATTCTGATATTAACGTGAAACAGGCATTGGATGATAAAAACTCCATCTTTTATTATTATCAAAACATGATTTCGCTCAGAAAGAAATATAAGGTTTTCACATATGGAGACTACCAGCCCATTTTAGAAGACCATCCAGCCATCTATTGTTATTTTAGAGAATACGAAGGTGAAAAACTTCTGGTTGTAGCTAATATGAGTGATGAGGAAAATGTGTTTGATTACTTAGTGGATACTTCTGGTGCCAAGTTGCTTCTCCATAATTATGCCGTAGAGAATGATTTATCTTACTCGAAATTAAATCCTCATGAGGTACGTGTTTACTTATGGACATAATAAATAGTAAAAAGATGATGGGTGTTTAGCTCGTCATCTTTTTTTTGTTTATCGACAATCAGCTTGTCCTTGGTAACAAAAATGTCTCCGGTCAAATTCGCCTCTGTCCTGATGGGGGTATGGTTCTTGAGTAACGCAGCTGCTAACAAATTGGCTGGTGTTGTTGCTTCGTGGACGACAAAGGCAGGATATCTAGAAATCTATGCTTATATCGGGATCGCAGCGATTGGTCTTGG
>NZ_JRNX01000142.1 GCF_000786645.1 Halobacillus sp. BBL2006 | reverse complement strand
AAAAAAAGTAGAAAAGAAACCCATAATCAAGAATTAATATTATATATATCTAATCTAGAGTATAAGTTAAGTAATAGTGAGAATAAAATTAATACTTTGAAAGAGTTATCAAATCAGCGGTTAGAACATATCAAACTACTGGAAAAAGATTTAGTGAAGAAAAATAAAGATGCTTCAAAGAAAGTAAAGACATCAGAAGAGATTAGAATGGAAATTAAGAAAAAAGAGTGGGAAGAGATTGAAAATGATTTTAAAAAAGCTGCTATAAGAAGGTTAGAGGATGAGACAAGTGAACTAAGGAACAGGTTACTTGAATATGTTAGGACGAAGGATATACCCTTAGACCACTTTGAATATGCATTAACAAATTATAAAGGTGTTAATATCCTTAAAAAAGCACCGAGAACACATAAGTATGATAGAAATATATTAGAGAAATTTTTACCCAAAGAAGTTAAAAATAAAAAGAGTTGTACAAAATGGAAAAAAATACAGGAGGATTTTAATTATTGTTGTGCAATTACAGGAGTTAAACATTATGATTTTGAACACTTTATTCCAGTTCATACAGGGCATGGGGGGGCATATGAAGGTAATATAATACCGATGCATTCCAATTTAAACAGCATAAAAGGGAATAAAAATCCCTTTTACTGGTTTAGGGAAGTGCAAGAAGAAAGAAGACACAATATATCACTGAAACGCTGGGATGACCTAATAGGGTATTTAGCAGAAAAACATAATTTGTGTGTAGAAGACTACTTTAAATTTGTGAATTGGTGCTTTGCTAACCCAAGAACTAAGGAACAATTACAAATGGTTAATACCCCATCACTTGAACTCTGGAAACATTCTCGAACTATATTATAAAAAAGTTGTACGCTTATGGGAATGTTTAAGGGACGGCAGGTTTAAAATGTTATTTTTTATATCCTTTGATTTGTATAATTGTTAATGATAAGTGGAGGGGTGTAATTGGTTAAAGAATTTGAAAAAAGCATAAAATCTACTGCTATATTGTCTGATGATGAGGATTACAGATACAAATTAACTAGAGTTTGGGATGAAGGTAAGCCGAATGCAGCTGTCGTAATGCTTAATCCTAGTAAAGCTGATATGTTGATAACTGATAGGACAATAATGAACGTTACAAATTATTTAATGGAAAATAGTTACGGTTCAATCGCTGTTGTTAATTTATTTTCATATAGAGCAACAAACCCTAAGTTTCTTAGTCAAAGAGATGTGAAACAAGAGGCTCTTAATGATGAATACTTAATGCAAGCTTTTGCTGATTCTGATGTAATAATAGTTGCTTGGGTCAGAGCAAAGGATAAGTATGTAAGTAGAAAGAGGGAAGTCGAGAAGTTGCTTGGTGAATATAGAGATAAGATAAAATGTTTTGAAGACGGAAATGGAAAAAAACTAAGACACCCAAGAGATTTAGTATCTGATTGGAAACTGGTAAATTACAAATTTATGTATATCAATTAAGCAATTTGAGAATATTCAGTACCCATTAATACAAAAATTGTGCAAAAGGGAACTATAATAATCTAAAATTGTTGTCAGATTCTTAGTGAGATATCCCTAGGAAAAATACAACAGCAAATATTGGTTATTATAGTTCCCTATAGTCCTAAAAACTAACTTTTTGTATGTCTCTTTACTCAAACATACATCCACTTTTTATGTAGGTCATAAGCACAAGAGTCAGTAGCTTTTATATATATTATCACTAGGTGGTGTTAGGAGAAAAAACAGTAATTCTGAAAAAAACACTTGACATGACTCTTATGGATGAAATGCTTAAAAACCCCAGCATTTCTCTGCTGAATCTCTTAATTGCAGATAATTATTAAATTGTTAATAACCCTAGAGAAACACTACTGTTATAAGGGAAGCACCCCCGTTTTAGTATAATTTATTGTATGACGACCGCTATTAACAAGGTTGGAAGTTACATCAATAAATTATGAAAAGGGAGTACTAAGACAGTATGGAAAATATTTTTGAACACAATGTGAAATTAGAAAATCATGTTATTACAAAGCTATTAGAACAAAATGATAAAAGAGCATTGTTTATTTATACGTATGCTTTGAGATGGAATATTGAGAGGCCATGTGTAACAACTCAAATATCGTTAATACTAGAATTATTAGGAAAGCGACCAGTCGCTTCCAATATCAAATCGGTAAAAGAATCACTAAATATACTTGTAAGGATGAACTTAATTAAGGTTTTCTCAGATATCACGCTAGATAATTCTGCAGATATTAACTCATTAAAAAAGAATGACCAAATTTATATAATTGCGAAAGAACCACTCTCTGAAGAAAATTATACTTTAGTTAAGACAGATTATGTTGATAAGACGATGATTAACAGATTAAGACTTGAAAGAGAGGATATGGTTGCAACTGTATTGCTTTTAAGTCGAAATATTGAAAGAAAAGATGAAGTATTACAGATTTGTTGGTATTCTTCAGACAAACTTTCAAAAGAATTAAGGATTAGAAAATCAAGGTATTTTGAGTTGATAGACGGGTTAAAAGAGCTTGAAGTAATTTACTTTGAAAAGCTTGTATTTGAAGAAAAGGATAAAGAGCATCTTATTTATTCTATGTTTGGAGATAAAGAACACGTAACCATTGGGATTAATAAAGCTAAAAAACTTGGTGTTCTTGATAAAAGAGTTAAAAGTAGCAATAAAGATTCAGATGAGAATATCCTTATCCAAGAGGAATTGGATGGTGAAATAGTATTTACTAACAAAACGTATAAGGATGAAGATATTTTAGAAGCGATATATCAAATTAACATAGAAGGAGAATTACTTGGATTAACTCACATTGAATTAAATCATGGTTCTGTAGAGGTAATTAATAAAGTGTATAAGAAGCACGGAAAAGATATACTTCTCAAAGCGCTGAAAAATGTTGGCTTAGAAACAACAGATAAAGATAATCCAACAGGATATATGGTGAAGATGCTTCCTATTAGAGCGGTGGAAATATCTAATCAATTGAAGATATCACAGACAGCTTAAACTAGATACGGCATCTAATATGATAAAGCCTTCGAATTAAAAATAGTAAGAGGTAAATATCTAAAAAAGACAGGTAGCAATTAAGCACCCTGTCTTTTTATTGATTGTAGATGAGTGAAATGAGATGCTTTATCCGATATAGTTTTATATTTCAATGATAGTGCAAAAACTTAAAAGTTATTGCACTCTTTTACCGTCCTTGCTATACTTACCTTCAACAGGTGCAATAACTTAGTGTAATAAATAACTAGTGAAGAGTGAGGACTGATAATGAGATATGGATATGCAAGGGTTTCAACAACTGCTCAAGATTTAGAGGTTCAAATTCAAGCGCTTCAAGCAGAAGGGTGCGAGATAATATATAAGGAAAAATTCACAGGTACTAAAACAGATAGAACTGAATTTAATAAGGTACTGGAAGAATTACAAGCAGGAGACACATTAGTTGTTACAAAATTAGATAGATTTGCTAGGTCAGCACTCGAAGGTATTCAAACAGTTAAGGCTCTATTTGAAAGAGGAGTCAAAGTACACATTCTTAACATGGGGCTAGTGGAGAACAGTCCAACAGGTAGACTGATTTTTAATATTCTTAGTTCATTCGCAGAGTTTGAACGTGATATGATAGTTGAACGTACCCAAGAAGGTAAAGCATTAGCTAAGCAACGTGTTGATTTTAGAGAAGGTAGACCTAGAAAACATTCAAAAAAACAAGTACTCCATGCGTTAGAATTGCTTAAGACTCATACATACAAAGAAGTTGAGGCAATGACTGGAATTAAGAAGCGAACCCTAATTAACAGAAAGAATGAACTTAAAGCCAAATAAGTATAAGTGACTCCCATGGGGTCACTTTTATTTATCCTTATACTAATGGGGGTGTAATCCCACTTTTTCAAGGGTAGCGTTGTAGAAATAGCCCCTATGTACCCTCATCCACACGCCACAAAATAAGAAAATTAGAAATAAGCTGCGAATACCAATATTAATGAAAGTCCCGGGATTCTTAAAATACATGTTCGATAATGAAATTTATATAGTAGAAGAATAGAATTTTACTGAAGTAATGCCATAATAAAAAGTGTTATCTACCTCTTTTCTAGAAGATGATTTTAAAGGTTCTAATACAAGACCATCTATATAATATAATACTAGATTTAACGGAAGAATATGAACAAACTAGTGCATGTGTGCTGTTGACTGTTATGAATAATGACTAGAATGAAAAAGAGCAATCCATATATGGATTGCTCTTTTTTTGAATATATGTAATGTTAGGTTAAAAATAAACTAATGGACGAATAACATCCATCCTTTTACACAAATTACAATGGTTAAATAATGGAGACATGCAGAAAAAAGCAATATACAAAACAACCAAAGTGATAAAGGTTGGTTATTAGGAAGCTTATATTTTGTTAGGACATTTTCGAGTGATAGTCCGTATTGTCCCACTATCTATGCAAAAGATGATAGATATTCTAGTATTAGGAGGCTTCGTCTCCCTCGTAATTAAGATGTTGGAATAGAAGCCATCTATTAATACTTCTTCTACTATGTCTATCATGGAGTCTAATTGGAAAGTCAGCTTGTTCAATTCTCTTTACATAAGCAGTGCCTTCAAAATAGAAGAACATTCTTGGTTTATCGTCGAATACCCCAACTACTAAGTTATTAGCTAATTCTTGAGCCAATTCCCCTGAATTTCCAGTAAGAAGAAGACCTTTAGAATTGATATTATACACTTATTATTCCATCTCTTTTAAAAGCTCTTGTTAATTACTAAATTATACTATAGAAAACTTGAATAATATTTAACACCAATATACAGAATGTGAAGTAGTCATAAATATAGTAATAAGTTAGTTATCAATCAGAAAGGGGGATATGAATCTAAATTCAGAAGTAACTTACTTGGTTGCCCCCTAAATTTTAAATTACTCTTCTCTAACTTTTTTTAAAACATCTGCTATTTCATCATGGTCTTGTAACCATATTATTTGAATACCAAAAGAGTTAGCATCTAGTTCCTCAAATTCCTCCATTTTTTTTAATAGTGTTTTTGCAGTTTCATTTAACTCTAGATTAGCAATGGCTTTTTCAAGTCGTAATGAAGAATCGTTCCTTATTATTAACTCTAGCTTCCTCTTTACATATTCAAGTTTATATCTCTTTTTGAACATGTAATGTTGTTGATTAGAATCTTGACCTCTTTGAAGTTTTGCGATATCCAAAAGTCTTCTTATGTTCGGGTCATTTAGTGATATTCCTATTAAGACGCATGTTTTACCAGTGAACTTATTAATTTGAACAATATTATTCCAACTATATATATCATTGTACTGTTTATGGTATAAGTTCTCACTCAATGTAATAAAGGAATCTGTGTTTTCTTTATCGGCGTATTGAGGTAAATAACCATGAACATGATATATAGGCAATTCACCATTTTTAGGATTCATCCCTAATTTATATATTGATTTATAGGGGATTTCAACATCGCTAGAATTTAAAACCGTTTCCAAAACATCGTCATAATTATAAGTAATAATACTATCAAGGTTTGGACTTTTCCCTGGGGCTATACAGAATTGAAGTAGCTCCTTAATAGTTGAAGAATCAGCTTCCCTATTAATTTGAGAGTAAAGAGCGTCTCTAATTATTTCTTTGAAAGATTTACTACTATTTTGTTTTTTAAAATCCTCTTCTATAATTCTAGCCGAGATTAATGGACTACTAGGGAACAATTGAGGGAAAATCTTAGAAAGCACAAGAGGAACATCGTTTTCAGTTGAATCTGTACTAAAAGATTCAATTAATAATTTTTGAAGTAGGTTATCCCAACTAGGAAGGTTAAAAGGTACGGACACACCTGAACCAAGTACGAAAACTAATTCTTCATTTCTATAAGATTTTTTTAAATTTTCGATTTTTTTCCCACGAGGGATTCTATTTCCTTTACTAGTCTCTTGAATTGAAAGATTCTCCGTATAATTTTTTACCAAATCCCAATTCCACTTACTTTTATCTATAAGGAAAATAACCACCTCCATTGTTAATAAACTTAAACAGAATATTTGTGTAAGAAGCATTACCATTCTTACTAATCAGGTTGTAAAATCAATTATACCTATAATTTGAATTTAATTCCATAAAAGGGTGCTATTTTTTCACCTTCAAAAACTTAGGTTACTGTTTTGGTGTAACAGTATTTTACATTCCTTAACATGTTGCTCTATATCAAAATCCCTACTTTTATTCTGAGGAAAAGGTAGTATACTAAAGTTTTGTAAGATAAAGAATTTGAGTGGAGGATACAAAATGAATAAGATAAATGTAGAAATAACAGTTATTGGAGAATACTCTACGTTTGATGGATTGGTAAGTGAAGCAGAGAAACTTCCTAAAACTAGCAGAAATCATTATATGAAAGTCCTGGATTTGATTAAGAAAGAAGCAAAAAACGAGAAATTTTATTACCTTTCCACAGGAGCATTCAAAGGTACAACCTTCGGATATCTATTCTTTACAGATACAAAGGTTATCCTCATTGAAGTGAAACCACCATTTGGTAAGCTAAAGACTCATGTATATGAGTATAAGAATTATGACGAAGTGGACTACGACATGACCAATGCTCTCGGTATTACCAACAATATGATTTACTTTAACAAATCAGGATTATTTGGTAGCAAAAAAGATAGAGTAACACACATTTCTTCACCAAACTTCATGGAAATATATGAATTTGTGAAAATGTACATCAAGTAGTATTGTGTGAAAAAAAGACAGTCTAGGTCCTCGATAAAGAAGTGGAGTCTACCCTCTCCAAATCCTATCTAACTAGGAGGTTGATGATGAATAGAGTGGAAGAAGTTATTAGAGATTATCTAGCTGATAATTTAGGTTTTATCGAAGAAGGATTAGTGTTAATTGATAAAGAGTACTATTTACCTAATAAAGATGGGTCTAGGGGATACATAGATATATTAGCGACAGACTCCCAGAGTAATTTTGGGGTAATAGAAATAAAAAGGTCTGTACAAGCATCAAGACAAGCAATCCATGAAGTGATTAAGTACACAGCATTACTAAAACAAAAACATAAGGTAAAGGACAGTGAGATAAGAATAATAATAATTTCTACACATTGGGAGGAATTATTGACTCCATTTTCAGAAATGGCTACAGCAACTGATTATTTCGTAGAAGGATATAATATTAGTATTAATGACAATTACATTCCCTATAGCAAAAACAAAGTGCAACCATTAGAAAATTTCATATCGAGAAATTTCTCAGCGATGCAAATAGGCATTTATTGCAAAACTGATACTATAATGAAAACAATTTTAGATATTTTGCCAGAAAAAATTCGAGGATTAGGAATTAATAACTTTGTGTTCTTAGAAAAAGAGGCAATGATTGACGACAAATTCCCGAATCCTTATTGTCTTTACTTTGCATTATTAGAAGAGAGCTTGGAACGTTATTGGGGTATTATATATGAACTAGATTGTAAAAATGAATCTCACCTTGAGGATGTAGTTAATGAATATTTAAGCCAGCACGAAGATAGAAGTGTAGAGGTTGAGAAACATTACCTAGAGCAAGAGATTATTACTGAGGTTGTGAAAACTATAATAGGAATTAAGGACAAGAAACATGACTTTTTTATCGAGGGGGGGACTCCAGAAGGATTGGCCAGCAGTTTGCAATATTGGGAAGTATTAAATGTTAAAAGATATGGTTTTATAGAAGAAGATATAAGATTAACAGATAAACAAATCATAAAAGAGATAGTAGGGTTTGGCGGTGGAAATTTTGATGTGTTTATTGATTTCTATAATACACAACAAAAATTCAAGTACAATGAGATATCAGATAATATATCAACGACTTTATCTTTTAACAGAAAATGGGAAGATGATATTTTAAGGATTCTTAGAAAGCATAAGAGGGACAAGAATGCGAAAATTAGTCTGTATATTTACGACCCAAGCAATGTTCAAGAAAGTCTGTACACAGCAACTTATTCAAATAACAATACCTTACCTTCATATGAAGTAGTAGTGGATGTTAGTGATGGCGAAAATCCATGTGTATATATATATTACGGGAAGCTTATATGGAATGGAAAAAAAACGAATTTTGAAGACCTTATTAATGAACATTTTGAGGGCGAAGTATTTAATATATTATTTTATAAAACTATTCATTGCATTGAATCAATTAACAACGAAGTAATGAAAAATTTAGGTATAGAATATATTTCTGATTGCTTAATTATTGGGGGAGGCAAAGAAGAAGAGATTCAAGGAGAACCTAGAGGTGACAAAAGATTTGAGCTAACTTCTTTTTATGAGGAAAACCCTGAATTTATAAAGAAATTAGTTGAAGTATATAATGAGTATTCAACAAACCCATTTATTGTAAAGGAGCAAAATAGCGAATAAATAATTATGTTATGTTTGATTTAAGGTATTTACTAATAAAACTTCAATTTTATTAAAATATTTAAGGTAACTTTTGCAGTTCAGTTTATACCAAAGGTAAATAAAGAGTACTTATTCACATTGCGAAATTTTGAGTGGAGTTGAATGTAAAGCTGAATTTGGTGACTTATTTATCAAATTAAACTAGAAGTATCCATAGAGTGGTAAGGTGGGCGGTGAATTTTCACACTTCTCGGGTGCTTATATAAGCAGCGGGCACTAAGTAGTTGCATCCACACGTCATAGATGGTCGTCCATTCGACGTTTTGTCTACAAAATGCTTTTAGGGCTTGCTTGTTATGTTAGTGTTCTGTAGAAAGGGGAGGGGGAGTATATGTCAGGGGTTAAATTCTATTCTGAGTATGATATGATTTGTGGAGGAGAACTAGAGAAAATTATAAAGAAAATAAATAATGAAGATATCAACTCTGTATGGAGTGTCAATGATTTATTAGACTTTCATAACGTAATGAAATACATGAGAGTTGAAAGGTTTTGCGATATTATCGTTCAAGAGGCAAGTGTTGATATACCAACTTATGAAAAAAAAATTAAACAGAAAATTGGT
>NZ_JRNX01000141.1 GCF_000786645.1 Halobacillus sp. BBL2006 | reverse complement strand
CATTACTTATTATATCCATCATTGTATATACGTTTTTAGCTAATCCTGAAGCGGGAACACAGCAAACCATCAGCTGGGTGCTATGGAATGGTTCGTTCTCGGCAATTGGGGCAGCCGCCGCGCTTGCTCACCCTCTTGCCGTGTTGACAGCCTTTGTGGCAGCTCCTATCACATCCTTGAACCCCCTGATTGCTGCTGGGTGGTTCGCCGGATTTGTCCAGGCATTTTTCCGCAGACCAAACGTTTCCGATTTTGACACACTTTCTGAAGACGTGACGAATGTGAAAGGCTTTTGGAGTAACAAAGTGACGAGGATCCTGCTTGTCGTATTATTAGCGAATATCGGAAGCTCTCTTGGTACACTAATCGGTGGAGCTGACGTGATCCGTTTATTCTTTGAAAATTTATAATGGACGAAAGGAGAGAGCAAACTCAGCTCTCTCTTTTTTTTGGACTTGTTAAATCTTGTGGTTGATTTTTTGAGCTCGTGATTGTACTCAAAAACAGGATTCAACAAATTATATGTTAAAAAAAGGAATGAAAGTAATTGAGTAGAAGGAGTTAAGGGAGAAGGAGGGGATTCTTTGAAGAAAGCCATCGGATTACTTGTCTTGCTGTTCTTAATTGGATGTACAGGGAAAGCGGAAGAAACGTACACCATTGATGATGCCAAAAAGGATGGACATGTTATTGTTGAGCACAAGACCACTACTTTTGATCAGATTCGCCAAGGAGCGTTAGAGGTTGAAAACATCGATCAGTTGGTTGAATTTCTTGTGGCTGCTGAAAACAAAGAAGAGGCATCTGCAACGGTTTCGATATTTGACCCTGATGGATCACATTATGAAAACAAGTTTGAATCAGATGGAAAGTCGATTCGGTTTCATAATTCCTATGCGGGTTATAAAGGAGCACCGAAAGGAAACTTTACATGTGAGTACATACAAAGAAGAGGCCCCATCGTTTATGTAGAAAGTTGTGATAGTGAAAAGGGTGAAAATGTTTCTACCATGATCGCCTTTGTTGGAAAGGATGAAGCGTTTAGAGAGGCCGAAAAGTAGAATGCGTAGTGAAAAGACGCTTGCGCCGATGCATGCGTCTTTTATTTTGCTCGAAAAAGAAATGGATCACTTTTTCGAGCTATATTTACATTATTTACATCAAATGTTACGGTTATATTACAAAAGATTACAACATTTAGACTTTTTAAAATATAAAAGGATGAATATAAATGAGTACATTTGTAAAAAGCGTATCCATCATTGGTGTTATCGCGATAGGCATAGGCATCTGGCAATTAACCCAAAGTGATGGGATTGGTCAGCAAAAGGAAGCGGAAAAGACAATGAAGGAGGATAAGGTCGACAACTCTCACGCTTATGAAACGGTTACCCTTGGGAAAGAAGAAGAGCAGGTGAGTAATCTAAAGCGGCCTGATTATAATGGAGAAACCTTAGTCGAAGGTAAAATTGTACAATCGATCAAGGAAGTGACCGATGAGAATCCGCAAGTTAGAGAGCTGATTGATAAGATCGGTAAGGATCAAATTCAAGACGATCTCGCCTATGGCCCACACAGCTACGACTGGGACAAGCTTGAGAGCGAAAATAAAGAGAAGCAGCAGTGGATCAATCAATTGCTTGATCTATCCGACCATAAACAATTGAACCTATTCGCAAAAGAAGCGAGTAGAAACTTTTCTAAAGCTCTTAAACAAAAAGACTTGAATTACTATTTTGAGGCGATTAAGAAATTCAGATACATTGATCTGGAGTTGTGAACTCGTTTTCCTCTTCGACTGTCCACCCACGAGAATACATAGTTTTTTTCCTGTCAGACTTTTCTCTTAGCGTATTTTTTTAGATAATGTCGAGGAAATCGTACCTTTTATACGGTGGCCCCTTCCTCCATATGGTAATTATTGTTTATTTTATCCAATATAAGTTTTCTATCTTTATAAGGCGGGGACATTACCTATGAATATCAATAAGGAGGTAATGGAATTGTCCATCGAACTAAAAGAAAGGTTGAATTCTTCTAGTCTGGAAAATTTGCGTCAAGCTGCTATCTTGGAATTCACGGAAGAAGTTTTTGAGTCAGACAACTATTGCTCATTAGAGGTACTGACTCCGGATGAACAACAGTTGTATATTGTGAACCGGAACGACCGGACGTTGACGATTCTTGGAATTTCAAAAGACATGGCGGTTACGAAGGAAACTTTATTTACGCAAAGGATCATTTCCATGAAAGAATGGTTTGTCGATTACAGCATGTCAGACAATACACCTCCTAGAAAATTGGAAGTCGAGCTTATGGGTGGAAGGACGTTATTGATTGAGCCAGGGCTATCGACATCACAAGAGAAAAATTACAAGAAACCGGAATTCTCTAACCAAGTCAATGAAGATTTTGAACACCTCATTGCTGCACTGAAGAATACGGTCATTTTATAAACTAGAAAAAAAGAGTCCTCTAATGGGCTCTTTTTTTTGTGTGTATAGGATTGGGAAGGAAAGATCCTTAATTAACTTCTGCATAAAAGTAGAGAGTTTGGTTACATTAACACGTAACACCGTAAATTCTATACAAACTTCTTCTCACATCCTTACTGAATACCTGCACTTCCACTTCAGAAATATTAGCAATATGACGGTGAATGCAATTTTGGAGGTGAGGGGTTTGGATGCCACAACTTTATTAGAGATGATAAGACTTTCCATCGATGTTCTCAACTTCCTAGCATTCCTCATATTCTCAACCATTTTCGTATTCAAATCAAAACAAACCTAAAAAAGCTGCCATCTGGCGGCTTTTTTAGATTCTATAGAAAAGTATAGTAGATTCCTGTGGAGAGCAGGTACAAGGTGAACAACCCGAGGACAATGAGTGTAAGAATAAAGTTCTTTTTCGAAAATGAGACAACGACGGAATTATTGGGATCGAAAGCGTAACTCCATAAAAACAAACCCAATACTCCAACCATGCCAATTCCGAGTAATAAGTTGATCATGCCGGGCCTCCTTCTTCAGAAAGGTTCTTTCTTTTATATACGCAAAACAGAAAGAAAGGTTTCAGACCTGTTGATATCGTGAATAGGTACATATGGACTAGTTTACAAACGCCTGATCCTCCGTATAATAGCAATATCTCTATTTCTCTATGTAAATAGGAGATTAATTTTTCGACAAAAATTCGTAAATTTCGTGTTGCATCAGTAGAATTCGATTGTTATAATAACAAATGTGCTTCCGACAGACGGAAACACCAATAAACATTTGAACTTTTGCGGGTGTAGTTTAGTGGTAAAACCTCAGCCTTCCAAGCTGATGATGAGGGTTCGATTCCCTTCACCCGCTCCAATGACTTTCTTTTATAGAGAGTACGCCATTATTTTATACTATGTGAGCCAACGCAGTGTTTCGTTAAAGGATAACGAAGCATTGCGTTTTTTAATGAAGCAAAAAGGATATCCCTTAAAGTAGATATTTCTTTCATAGGAGGAATCCAGTTCATGAAAAAATTACAGCAACAATTAAAGCAAATTGATGGCAAAAGTTATAAAGGATATAAACAGATTCAGGGGAAGTATTCTTTTTCTGATTACGAGTTGTTTATTGACTATGTGCAGGGGGACCCTTTTGCGGCACCCTCTAAAATAAGAATTCGTATTCCGAATCAAAAGAAAGCAATCCAACCTTCTTGGAAAGAAACGGCTCGACGCAAAGTGTACACGGAGGATGGACTGACACGTACGGTCTCAAAAGCCGTAGTGAAGAATCAAACGCACGTCAAGGGATCAGGTAAAAGCGGAATGGTCGCCGTCGATCAGCCCGGTCAGGAAATTTTAGAAAGAACTGCCGTCACGCTTGGCGAACAGGATATGACTGTTTGTTTAACAGTAGGTCTTCCGGCTAATGGACGCCGTATTAATGGCAGGGAAGCAGAAAAGCTTTTTTTCAAGGTGCTGCCCGAAGTGATGAAGTACTCTGTTTTTTCTGTGAAAGATGAGGAATTGCAGGCTGCCTGCGACCTTGCCGACCAGCATGAGGCGATTGAAATAGAAATGAAGGAAAACGACTGGATTTCCTTCATCGCAGATGGGTCCATTTTGCCAAGAGAAAGTGGGATCAGTGATCGCCCGATGAAGAATGCAGTTCCATTCACAAGTCCTGAAGAAAACAGAGTATCTTTCTCGATCCCTCATAGGAACGAGCCGATCACTGGCATGGCCCTGAACAAGGGGATTGTTTTAATCGTTGGTGGCGGTTATCATGGTAAAAGTACCCTGTTGAATGCAATGGAACGTGGGGTGTATCCTCATGTCAAAGGGGACGGAAGAGAATACGTTGTGACTGATCCACAAGCGGTGAAAGTTCGTGCAGAAGATGGACGACAGGTAACGAACGTGGATATCTCTCCGTTTATAAAGAACCTTCCGCACGGGGCGGACACGACTCAATTTTCCACAGAAAACGCGAGTGGAAGTACGTCCCAGGCTGCGAATGTCATTGAAGCATTAGAAGCCGGTGCAGACACGCTGCTGATTGATGAAGATACGAGTGCAACGAACTTTATGATTCGTGATGAGCGGATGCAGGAGTTGGTTGTTAAAGAAAAAGAACCAATCACACCTTTTATAGATAAAATTAAACAAATGCGTGATGACCTTGATGTGTCAACAATTCTTGTCATGGGCGGTTCAGGTGATTATTTTAACGTCGCAGATGATGTGATCATGATGGATCAGTATGTGCCTCATAATGTCACGGGTAGGGCGAAAGAGATAGCCGAACGCTACCCAAGCAAGCGTGCAGTGGTGGCAGAGCAGGAGTTCGGTACAATACCCGCGCGTGCCTTCTTGCCAGCTAGTTTGCAGACGAGACGTGGAAAAAAAGAGAAGGTACAGGCAAAAGGACGAACAACAATCATCATGGGGAGAACGGATATTGATTTAGATGGAATCGAACAGCTTGTCGATCCTTCCCAAACACGTCTGATTGCAGATTTGATCATGCATATGGAGAAAAAGGGCGCTCTAAAAAAAGAGCAGTCCTTGAAAGAACTACTTGATGACGTGGAGCAGCAAATCGATACGAAGGGACTAGCAGCCTTTGCGCCATTCAAAGATCAGCATCCTGGGGAACTGGCGCGTCCTAGACGTTTCGAAATTGCTGCAACATTAAATCGAATTCGAACAGCTAAAGTAAAAGATTTAAGATAGAAAGGAGGAAGACAGGGTGGATTTTCATAAATTTAAAGAAGAGGTTATTGCTTACAGCAAAGAAATTGGCATCGATAAGATTGGCTTTGCCTCAGCGGATGTGTTCGGTGAGCTGAAAGCCCGGTTGAAACGCCAAGAAGCGCTAGGCTATCAGTCTGGTTTTGAAAAAGGCAGTGTAGACGAGCGTACAGAACCGGGGCGTTTACTTCCGGGTGCTCAATCGATCATTTCCATCGCCCTGGCTTATCCTTCTAAAATGCATGATGCTCCAAAAAGCAAAAAGGGAGATCGCCGTGGTATATTCTGCCGCGCTTCCTGGGGGCAAGATTATCATGATGTATTGCGTGATCGCCTCCACAAACTTGGGGCTTTTATACAAGAACATTTCCCTGAAGTTGAATTGAAATCCATGGTAGATACAGGGGAGTTGTCTGATCGTGCAGTAGCGGAGCGAGCAGGGGTCGGCTTCAGCGGAAAGAATTGCGCCGTGATCACTCCAGAATTCGGTTCATATGTATATTTAGGGGAGCTTGTTACGAACATTCCTTTCGCTCCTGATGAACCTGTAGATGATAGCTGCGGTGATTGCAATATTTGTGTGGACGCCTGTCCAACAGGAGCACTTGTACAGGGGGGACAGCTGAATGCCCAACGCTGTATTGCATTTCTCACCCAAACGAAAGGATTTCTCCCAGACGAATTCCGTAGTAAAATTGGAAACCGGCTCTATGGATGCGATACGTGTCAAACGGTATGTCCGAAAAACAGGAAAAAGGATTTCCACCATCACGAGGAGTTTGAACCTGATCCTGATGTTGTGAAGCCGAAATTGACACCCCTGCTGTCAATTTCAAACCGTCAGTTTAAAGAAACGTTCGGATTTATTTCCGGTTCATGGAGAGGAAAAAAGCCGATCCAACGAAACGCTATTTTAGCCTTGGCACACTACCGTGATGAAACGTCAATCAGTGAACTGATTCGTCTCATGAACAATGACCCAAGGCCTGTCATCCGCGGAACCGCCGCGTGGGGTCTAGGGAAAATCGGTACGCCAGAATGCTTTGAAGCCATTGAACATGCCAAGGTCCATGAAGATGACGAGAAAGTCCTCTATGAGATGGAAAAAGGGCTACAATTTGCCAATTTATGACCATATGTACCTTTTCATCTACTAAGGACTTTTGTATAATAGAAAAAACTGTTAAAAGAAGGGGTTGTCTATGAACCATCGGTCTTTCTTATATTATGACACTTTTAATACTCCTTTAGGTCCAATGACTGTTTTAACGAACGATGAAGGAGTATGTCGAATAGATTTTGGACATTATGAAGACCGTATTGCTTCTTACCAATCTTGGAAAAAGAAGCACTTTCTCAAAGGTGAGCTGGTCTATGATCCAGATCATAAATATGTACAACTAACAAAAAATGAAATTGAAGAATATTTTAATGGAACACGTATTGAATTCACTGTTCCTTTGAATTGTTATGGAACCGAGTTTCAAAGAAAGGTATGGAGAATGCTGCTTCATACTGTTCCTTATGGGGAAACTCGTTCGTATAAAGATATTGCTGCTGCTATGCATACCCCTAAAGCGATTCGCGCCGTTGGTGGCGCAGTCAACCAGAACCCATTTTCCATTATTGTGCCATGTCACCGAATCATCGGCAGTAATGGGAAGTTAGTAGGATATGCAGGCGGTCTTGAGAAAAAACAACAATTGCTAGAGTTTGAAAAAAATCATGTGGTTCTGCCTAACAGACAATAGCTGTCTCTCCCTTTTCAGGGAGGGCAGCTTTTTTGTATGGTTTGTTCTCCTTATTCATAGGATGTAAAAAAAGGGGGAAAGGCTATGAATCCTACTCATCAACTTC
>NZ_JRNX01000140.1 GCF_000786645.1 Halobacillus sp. BBL2006 | reverse complement strand
GAACAGACTTTTCCAACCAATTACCGATTTGGTCAATCAACTGCCGCAGCTTGAAGAAGCGCGTGTTTCTGCTGGACGTGTGTTCGAACTATTGGATGAAGAGGCTGAAGGTGTAGATACGGATGCAATCAAACGATATGAAGGGCATATTGTATTCGATCAAGTGTCTTTTGCTTATGAGGAAGGAAATGATGTCTTGAAAAACATTTCCTTCGATATCAAGCCTGGACAGACGGCGGCCTTTGTAGGTCATACAGGATCAGGGAAGAGCTCAATCATGAATATACTGTTCCGGTTTTATGATCCACAAAAGGGAGTAATTACGATTGATGGTCACGAGACTAAAGACTGGTCCAGGCAGCAAGTCCGAAGCCATATGGGAATCGTTCTTCAAGATCCATTCATTTTTACAGGTACGATTTTGTCGAATGTAACGATGAATGATGGTCGTATTTCCCGGGAAATGGCGAAGGAGGCATTAAAGGCTGTTGGCGCGGACCGCTTTATTGAGAAGTTATCTAAAGGATACGATACTCCCGTAAAAGAAAAAGGAGATTCTCTCTCTATGGGAGAAAGGCAGCTGATTTCCTTTGCTCGAGCCTTAGCTTTTGATCCAGCTATATTGATTTTGGATGAAGCTACTGCAAATATCGACACGGAAACGGAACAAATGATCCAAAAAGCGTTAGAGGTATTGAAACGTGGAAGAACGACGTTAGTGATTGCGCATCGCCTCTCCACAATTCAGCAGGCTGATCAAATTTTTGTATTGAACCATGGTACAATGGTAGAACAAGGAACACATCAAGAGCTGATTGCTTTAGGCGGTCACTATTACCACATGTACCGTATGCAGCAAGGGGCAGTAAAGGTCAGCGCGATGTAGTTTCAATTCTCCTGTACAGGGGTGTACGACCGTGAAGGATCGCGATGATTACAAACATGACATCATTGATGATGATTTATATGAAGAAATTGATGAGGAAGAATTATATGATTTAGTGCAGGATGAAAAGCGAAAAGCATGGGAGCGCGACCGTGAGGAAAGGGAGCAAAGGAAGACAAAACGCCCCTTTCCAAAATGGATTTTCTGGGTCATTGCGTTGATGATGATCACAAATATCGTTGCCGTATTACCGAACACCTTTTCGATACCAGCCGTCGATTTTCTAATGACCTCCGCTGAATTGTCAACGAATGATGAGGTGAGTAATTATAAGAAATCGGTTGTCGTCGTAGAAGCAGGGCAAAGCCAGGGAACTGGTTTTGCGATCAATGAAGACGGCACGATCCTAACGAACCATCACGTCATTGAAGGTGAAAAACGGATTTCCGTTGCTTTCCCGGACGAGGGGTTGTTTCAGGCTGAAGTCGTTGAACAGTATCCAGAAGTTGATCTTGCTGTATTGAAGGCAGAAGGGGACGGTTTCCCGCATTTGGATTTAGCAGAAGAGACCACATTTGAAGAAGACGACCATGTTTATTTTATCGGAAATCCATTAAGATTCACTGGAATTGCGAACCAGGGGAATATTATAGGGTATAAGAATTTGAGTGATTGGAATCAGCCTGTGCTGATGCTTGATGCCCCCATCTATAGGGGAAATTCCGGCAGTCCAGTCATCAATGACAAAGGGAAGGTCATTGCGGTCGTATTTGCCACTTTGTATGAGGATAGTGAAGGACGAGTGGGGTTAGCTGTTCCGATCGATTATTATTATGAACAAAAAAACTTTCGCAATAAGTAATCAAAAAGGTGTCCTGGATAGCGTTTGCTTTCCAGGACACCTTTTCTTTAATCCTCAGCTAATTCTAAGACAGGGATAGGATTGAAGTTTAATAGTTCTGCAAAATAAATCAGGTTGTACGACATTTTCCTGACCTCTTTCTCTACACAGGACCACTCCTCGGCAGTCGCATCGGTATAATGCTTGCTGCAGATTGCGCTCGCTTCAGGAGGGAGCGTAAACCCGAGCATGGATAATCGATAGTGGATGGACTGGGCCGCTAAATGGGCTCCTCCGTCTCCGTCATCAGCGACAATGGCACCTCCTACTTTATTGTAAAAGATACCTTGTCCCTTGCGGTTCTTCATGTGATGATACCCTTGAAGTCTTTCTAAGATTAAGGTGGCAATACTTGTTTTATCTCCCATCGCAATTGGAGTTGCGAATAAAACTATATCTGCTTCCAGTATTTTTTCAAAAACAAAGGGCCAATCATCGTCCCCGTCCAATTTTGGAGTAATCCCGAAATTTATATGAAAGTCTCTTAAATGGATCCTTTCCACGTCGATCTCTTCTCCTTGGAAAGTTTGTGCGGATTGATGGAGGAGCTTTTCTGTGTCTGTAGTCTTGTTTCCTTTTTCTAAACTGCAATTTAATAGGACAGCTTTCAACTCAATTCCCTCCTTCACCGTTTCTGTTCCTCATACATAATGGTTTTATCCTAATAGATGCACTCGTAAACCTGCTATGTTTACGGAGAATCTATCAGGTCTTTAGTCCTGCAAGTATACATTATGTCAAATAAATGGTTTCTCTTGGGTGTCGAAAATGACATATGGCCTATTTTTTGAAATGTTTATTTAATAAAATGTAACCCTCATGTGGTAGACCATTTGAGCTATATTCAGTAAAATAGTCATGGCTCGATACAATACCTGACATCCATTACCTTTTCAGGATGGGAATAAGATATTCAGATCGATTGGTTGATACAATTTTGTAACACAATTGAAATAAATTTATAAAACACACCCAAAAATCGCATAGGTTATGCGAAATCATTTAATGGCTGGAGGTGATAAAGGTTGATCAGACGTCTATTTAAGAAAAACGACACCTCCCTGGATGATCAAGTGGAATCAGCCAAAAACGGGGACGACGAAGCAAGAAATGAAATACTCAAACAGTATCAACCTTTCATCGCCAAAAGTGTATCTGAAGTTTGTAAAAGATATATCGATCCATCTAAAGATGATGAGTTCAGTATAGGCCTGCTTGCTTTTAATGAAGCCATTCAAGCCTATTCTTGTGATAAAGGAAGTTCATTTCTATCATTCGCAAGGTTGGTCATTAAGCGAAAAGTGATTGACCACATTAGAAATGAACAAAAGAGACCTGATGTCACTTCCCTTGATGAAGAATATTATGACGACGAGCAAATGGAGAATCCATCTGAGGTAGCTGCTGCTAAAGATCGCCACCAATTAGAAACTGAAGCATGGTACCGGCGTGAAGAGATTATGGAATTCCAAGCACAGCTCAAAAAATATAAACTAACATTCGAAGATTTAATCGATTCTTCCCCGAAGCATAGAGATGCACGTGAATCAGCTGTTCAAGTTGCACGTCTTGTCTATCTCGATCAGTCGTTACGGGAGAAAGTCATAATTAAGGGACGGTTACCAATTAAAGATCTCATCGATCGCGTTGAAGTGAGCAAAAAAACGCTCGAGAGAAACCGGAAATTTATCATCGCACTCGTCCTTATCTTAGATGGAGATTACGAATATCTGAAAGACTACCTGAAAGGGGTGGGTGTGTGAGAAAAGGTATTGTCATGGAGCAGAAGAAAGAATACACCATCGTCATGACACACGATGGCCGCTTTCATCGTGCAAGACGCCTGAATCATGCCGAAGTCGGTATGGAAGTTCATTTTCAGGCACTGCATGAAAAACATGCCATGTTCCGATGGACTCAAGTCATCGATAGAAGTCATTTTAAAGTAGCCATTATTTCGCTTGTGCTCTTACTGACTTTTTTTCCGATTTATTCGTGGTATGGAAGCAACCAAGCTTATGCATATGTAAATATCGATATAAATCCAAGTGTAGAATTGGAATTGAATGACAAAATGCAAGTGCTCGATATATCTCCGAAAAATGAACGAGCAGAGGAAGTGGTAGAAAAGCTCGAAGACTGGAAGAAGCGTGATGCTTCGGAAGTCACATTTGACATGATTAACATGAGTAGAGAAATGGGTTATGTGAATTCTGAGAATCAGGTCTTGATCGGAGTGAGTTATATCAAATCTGATCAAATTGATGAGTATTCAAAGCAGATGGAGCGGTATTTATCAGAAAGGTCAGGCGGAATGACCATTGCCACCTTCCTCGTTCCGGATCAAATTCGTCAAAGAGCAAATGAATCTAATCAGTCGGTCAATGCAATTATGGCTAAAAGAATTAATAATGAAGGGACAGCCGATTCCGATAAAGATACGATATCTGTAACGGTCGAAGATGATGACAAAGAAATTATCCAATCATTTTATAAGAACTCATCGCCATCATCAGAAGAACGTGAATCTTCAGTGGATAAGAATGAGTCGGAGCCCAAGAGTTCTCCCGCAGTGGTGAAGCCGGATAATGCAGAGGCCCATAAGGTTCAAATTAAAGAGGATCCTAAGCCTGGAAAAGGTAAAGAAACGGCTCCTGGGCAATTGAAAAAGCAAAACAGTTCTGCATCTGAATCTAGTTCTGATACGAATAACAGTTCTTCTTCTGAATCAAGTGCTGAACCGCAAAACAAACCCGCCCACAATAATAATGAGAATAAGCCTGAGAAGAACAACTCAGCTGACCATAAAGAAAAAAAGAAGCAGAAAAAAGAACTTAGTAAACGTCATCAAGATAAAGCTAAAAACGAAAACAAAAGCAAAGATAAGCATGACAAGCAAAACGATAAACATAACAATAAGCAAAACAAAAAAGGTAATAAAAATGAAAAAAGTAAGTAATCGCACACTCCCGCATATCGGGAGTGTTTTTTGTTGAAATTATAGGGAAGAGAAGGGTAGTGTGAAAATAAGGAGGGAAAATGATGTCTAAATCATACCACGGAGTCAAAGATGGTCAGCTTGCTGATTGTCCTAACTCGCCGAATTGTGTATCTACTCAAACCAAAAGTCCAGATAAACAGATGAAACCCTTGCCCTTCAACGGAGAACTTGCTGAGACGAAAATGCTAATTAGAAATATACTTGAAGACATGGAGCGTACCTCTATTGAAATGGAGACAGATACTTACATCCATGCTGTCGTAACAACGAAGCTGCTAAAATTCAAAGATGATGTTGAATTTTATTTGGATGAAGAATCAAACCTCGTCCATTATCGCTCTGCTTCACGTGTTGGTTATTCTGATTTTGGCGTCAACCGAAAACGTATGGAGCAGATTTCGGAAGAATTCAAACGCAGGCTTAAGGAGGATACACCGTGAGTTTTGACTATCAGATTGCTGTAATAGGAGGAGGTTCCGGTGGGTTAACGGTTGCAGCTGGAGCAGCCAGCTTTGGTGCTTCTGTTGCTCTCATCGAGCGAAAACCTGAGCTTGGAGGAGACTGTCTTCATTATGGGTGTATGCCTTCAAAAGCCTTAATTCAATCAGCAAAAGAAGTTTATGAAGCTGCCCAATATTCTTCATTTGCAGAGGGGGATTATGAAAGACTCTTCAAACAAGCAATGGAAAGAGTAGCTGATGCGGTTCAGGATGTGCAGAATCACGATTCAAAAGAGCGGTTCATTCAATTAGGAATTGATTTGTATGAAGCCGAAGCGTCTTTTGAAGATGAGCATACATTACGTGTTGGGAATGAGACGATTACCGCTAAACGCTTCGTTATTGCTACAGGCTCTTCCCCCGTGGTTCCCCCAATAAACGGTTTAGATACCGTCGACTACCTGACAAATGAAACCATCTTCTCTTTAAGAGAACGACCAAAATCAATGGTAGTCGTTGGAGGCGGCATCATTGGTATAGAGCTGTCACAGGCGATGGCCCGTTTAGGAGTAGAGGTCACAGTGGTCGAAGGCGATGAACAGATTCTTTCGAAGGAAGATGAAGAAATTGCTGGAATCGCTCATGACCTTTTATCGAAAGAGATCAGTTTTCTCGTACGAGCTCAAGTAGAGCGCGTTGAGAAGAAAAAGCAAGGAATCACGGTTCATTACTCAAAAGATGGTATAGAGGGTACGGTTGATGCTGAACACCTGTTAATTGCAACAGGAAGGAAGGCGAATATCGATTCTCTAGGGTTACAAAACGCTGGAGTGAAGACGAGCAAAGGTTCCATCGCTGTAGACGCAACGTTACGAACAAATCTGCGTCATATCTATGCTGTCGGGGATTGTAACGGTTCGATGCCATTTACGCACGTTGCAGGGATGGAAGGAAAAGTGGCTGTGTCAAATGCAGTACTTGGTCTGTCAAGAAAAGTTTCGTATGAGAAAGTCCCCTGGGTCGTTTATGCAGCGCCGGAAATTTATCATTTAGGATTGACGGAAACTGAGGCTGAGGAAAAATATGGAGACCGATTATTGACATTCAAGACAAAACTCAGGAACAACGATCGTTTTATGGCCGAACGCCATAAAGATGGAATCGTGAAAGTGATGACGAATCAACGAGGAAAAATCGTTGGTGCTCACGCCATTGGCGAAGGAGCAGGAGAATGGATGCAGGAAGTTGGAACCGTTCAGGCATTGAATAAGAAGTTACAGTCTTTATCGAGCGTCGTTCATCCTTATCCGGCGAGAAATAATGTCGTGAACCAGACAGCTGATCTTTATTGGCGAGAAAAATTGTTTGATAGTCCGATAAATAAGGCGCTAAGCTGGTATGTCCATACATTCAGGTAATATGAAAAAGAGCTGTCCTTATCTTTAAAGGACAGCTCTTTAGTTGTCATGGATGGTTTGCTCTTGATCCCCAATGAGACCGTAGAAAAATAGATGAGTAATTTCTTCACTGAACTCGGCAGGAGAGTCCTTCATCACCGATGAACTGGATTGCAAGGCCTGATAATACATTTCCACGTAAAACATCACGGTACGAGCCG
>NZ_JRNX01000014.1 GCF_000786645.1 Halobacillus sp. BBL2006 | reverse complement strand
AAAAAATATAACAAATAGCAATTTGATTGTAAGGAGTGAAAGCAGTTGAAGTTCATAGACGGACATAATGATACAGTAATAAAGATAAAGGAGCAGGGGGTAAAGAAGTTTCTTCAAGGGGAAATGGAAAGTCATTTGGATCTTTCACGCGCATACCAATCTGGTTTTGCGGGTGGCTTCTTTGCGATCTATTGTCCAAATCGAACCAACTTTCCTGAAATAAAAGACTATGAATCAAATGATGGGTATCAGTTACCACTGTCTGAACCTTGCGATCACCATTATGCTCAACAATATACGAGTCAAATGATTGATTTATTAACACGTACAGAACAAGAATCTAACGGGAAGTTTAAAATTGTGCAAAATACTGGCGATCTTCAGAAGTGTCTCCATAATGGTGATATGGCTGCCATTCTTCATATTGAAGGTGCAGAGTCCATCGATCCTGATTTTAAAGCTCTTCACGATTATTACAATAAAGGACTGCGCTCCCTTGGCCCTGTATGGAGCAGGGCTAATATCTTCGGGGAAGGGGTCCCCTTTCATTTTCCTTCATCTCCTGATACAGGACCAGGCCTGACGGTAAAAGGGAGACAGTTGGTTAAAGAATGTAATAGGCTTGGAATCATGATTGACCAATCTCACTTGAATGAAAAAGGGTTTTGGGACATTGCTAAATTAACGGATGTACCATTGGTGGCTACTCATTCAAATGTACATGCTCTTTGTCCCATTTCCCGAAATCTAACGAATAAGCAGATCGACGCCATCGGAGAATCAAATGGAGTCATAGGAGTTACTTACAGTTTAAATATGTTAAGGCGTGATGGGAAGATCGACCCGAGTGTCTCTTTGACAGAAATCACCAAGCATATTCTTTATATTGCGGATAGAATAGGGGTTGAACACGTTGCTTTAGGCTCTGATTTCGACGGTACAACGGTGCCGGATGTTATGCAAGATGTGAGAGGTGTTCCAAAGTTATTAGAGCAGCTACTGAAAGAGGGTTTGAATGAACGGGATTTGAATAAAATAACCAAGGACAATTGGTTGCGTGTATTAAAGGATACATGGAGAAGGTGAAACCGAAAAAAATCAAATTTAAAACAGGCTCAGTCATTACTGGGCCTGTTTTTTGTTCATCGATGTTTTTGAAATTGAAGAGCGGAAGTCATCGTTTGAATTTCGCCGAATATTTGCTTTGTAAGCGGAGCTGCTTCTAAGTAGCTTAAATTATCTTCTAGCTGATCTAAGGAGCTAGCACCAAATACCGCTGTTGCTACAGCAGGATTGTGTAGGACATATTGCAAGGCTAAAGCTGTAGGGGTACGCTCTTCACTTCCATAATCTTGCCATTTTTTAGTGATCGCTTGAATTTCTTCATAGCTGTATTCCAGAAATCCATTCTCTGCTTTTATCTGTGATTTTTCGTGCCCTTTAGAGGACAACATCCCTTTTGCCAAAGGACCACGTGCAAGGACACTAATTTCATTATCTGATAATAAGTCCAGGATTTCTTCTTCTGGTCTGCGATCCAATGCATTATACTGCATCATAACGCTTGCGATGTTCGATTTTTCAACATATTCACGAATGACGTTAGGCCGGATGGAGGAAATTCCGTATTCTCGGATCAATCCTTCTTGTTTCAATTCCTCAAAAGCCTCAATTGACTCATCAATAGGATCATCAATGGTTCCTCCATGAAGCTGATATAAGTCGATGTAGTCCGTACCCAGACGCTGAAGGCTGTCTTTTACACCACGTTTAATGTGTTTTTTTGAAGGGTCCCACGTCCATCCCTCCTGGCCAGGTGTGAAGTTATTTCCTACTTTTGTGCCTAAAATGATATCGTCTCGCCGGCCTTTAATCGCTTCTCCTACGATTTTTTCATTCGTGCCGAAATCATATAAATCTGCCGTATCTAAGTAATTGATGCCTGCATCAAGGGCACGATCGATGATAGATCTTGCATGATCACGGTCAGTTCCTAAAGACATGCATCCTAAGCTGATTTCTGATACATACAATTCAGATTGTCCCAGTTGACGTTTTTTCATATTTATCATCCTTTCAAAGAAACCTCATCCCAAGCTTATCGAAATCTTCTCTACTACATCCACTCCTATGATAAAATGGCGATAGATTGTACGGGAAGGTGGAAGTGAAATGAAAAAATTTGAAGAGAAAACTTATGAGACGGAAACCATTTATAAGGGAAAGATTGTCCAATTAAATATTGACAGTGTTACTTTACCCGATGGGAATACATCTAAACGAGAACTGATCAAACATCCAGGAGCCGTTGCGGTCATTGCACTAACAGATGAAGGAAAGCTGGTTTGTGTAGAGCAGTACCGAAAACCATTGGAAAAGAGTCTAGTAGAAATTCCTGCCGGAAAGCTTGAGGAGGGTGAAGAACCTGAAACTTGTGCATTAAGAGAATTAGAAGAAGAGACCGGTTATACAACGGAAAATCTTAAGCTTCTTACCTCTTTCTATACTTCACCTGGATTTGCCGATGAGATTGTTCATTTATATTTCACTGATAACGTTAAGCCACTTGAAGTAAGTCCTGATGGAGACGAAGATGAATTCGTTGAAGTGATGGAAGTTACGCTGCAAGAAGCGGAGCAACTGGAAAGTGAACAACGCATCCATGACGCCAAGACCGCATATGCCCTGCTTTATTTGAAGTTGAGAGAGAGCCGATGACTTTTGGTCGTTTTTTCGTGGATCTACATATCCATATCGGTCAAGATTGGAATGGCAGGCCAGTTAAAATAACAGGCTCAAAATCGCTCACTGTAACGAATATTGTGAAAGAAGCCAGCCGAAGAAAAGGTCTTGATATGGTAGGCACGATCGATGCACAGGCTCCAGCGGTTCAAGCAGAGTTAAACTACCTAATCGACCAAGGGTCGGCGGTGGAGTTAGTTGATGGTGGTATCAAATATGAAGAAACGGTTCTTATCTTAGGCTCAGAAATAGAAGTATACGATAATTCCTGTAAAGGACCTATACATGTACTTTGCTATTTTCCTTTTTTAGATCAAATGGAAAGATTCACGCATTGGTTATCTTCAAAAATGAAGAATGTACATTTGAGCACTCAACGCTTTTACGGTACGGGAAGAGAACTGCAGCAATATGTTCAGAGCCACGGAGGATTATTCATTCCAGCTCATGTTTTTACTCCTTTTAAAAGCATGTATGGAAAAGGTGTAGTGCAATCTCTCACGGAAGTTTTCGATCCAAACCTTATTGATGCAGTTGAATTAGGGTTGAGTGCGGATTGTAATATGGCAAACCAGATTAAAGAGCTGGAACCCTACACGTACTTGACAAACTCAGATGCTCATTCCCTGTTGAATCTAGCTCGAGAGTACCAAAAAGTAAAAATGAAAGATAAGACTTTCAAAGAGCTCAAGAAGGCACTGCAAGAGAGAGACGGCAGAAGTGTAATCGCCAATTATGGATTGAATCCTAAAATGGGAAAGTACCATCAAACAGTTTGTGCAAACTGCCTGCACCCATTGGATGAATCAGATGAAAAATGTCCTTCGTGTGGGGGTTTGAAGATTGTAAAGGGAGTAGCGGAACGTGTTCAGGAATTAACCAATAAAGAGGAACAGCACCGTTCAAGACCAGCTTACATTTACCAAATCCCACTACCCGCTCTTCCTGGGGTCGGAAAGAAAACCTATGAACGTTTACTAGAATCGTTCTCTTCTGAGATGGATATTATCCATCATGTATCTTATAGCGATTTGACCAAAGTAGTCAGTGGTAAAGTAGCTGATTTCATTTTATCCATGCGACGTGGAACGTTGAAATTCAGTGCAGGCGGTGGTGGAAAATATGGTAAAGTGCTGACGGATTCCAATTGAAAGTGGTCTACTTTTTCTCCTTTCATCATAGATTGGTCATAGACCTGTTATGAGAAAGGATGGAATTCTATGCAGCAGGGAATTCGAACAATAAAGAACGATTTACAAAGTCATACGAACATATTTGTATTTATCTTTGTGCTCTTTATTATGGGAATGGTGTTTGGTGCAGTTATTGTGAACAGCATGAATTTCGTGCAGAAACAAGAT
>NZ_JRNX01000139.1 GCF_000786645.1 Halobacillus sp. BBL2006 | reverse complement strand
ATCTTTTCTTTTTGTTATGGCACCAAATAAACCTGTGAAATATAAAGATACGGTTGTAGGAGCACTTTTTGCGACCGTAGGATGGCAGCTGGTTTCTCTTTTATTCTCCTTCTATGTCAGTAGTTTAGGTAATTTCTCAGCGACGTACGGCAGTTTGGGAGGTGTCATCGTACTGATGATTTGGTTTTATCTCTCAGGTATAGTCATCATAGCTGGTGGAGAAATCAATGCGATCATTTATCATAACAGATCGAGAAGATCTGCTTGATGTATAAAAAAGACCCGAAAGCTCAAGCTTTCGGGTTCATTTATGATTTTAATAAACGCAAACCGTTTAAGATAACAAGTATAGTACTTCCCTCGTGACCAATAACCCCCAGGGGAAGGTCAAGTGCTTGCAGGAAATTACTGATGATCAGCAGCATAATTACACTTATAGAGAAGACGATGTTCTGTTTTACGATTCGATTCATTCGAGTGGAAAGGTGAATCGCTTGGGCAATCCTCGGAAGATCATTTTTCATGAGAACAACGTCAGCCGTTTCTAGCGCAACATCTGTTCCTTCTCCCATAGCAATTCCTACATTCGCTGTAGCAAGAGCGGGAGCATCGTTAATTCCATCCCCAACCATTGCAACTTGATTAAAATGCTCTTTTAATAACTTCAATTCTTCCACTTTCTCTTCAGGAAGAAGTTCAGCAATATAATGATCGACCCCTGTCTCAGCAGCAATCGCATTCGCAGTGGTTGGGTTATCTCCTGTAAGCATAACGGTATAGACGCCGCGCTTCTTCAAAATCTCAATTGCTCGCTTCGTTTCTTTTCGAACTGTATCTTTCAGCGCAAAGATTGCTACAATAGCATCGTCTTTTTTTACAAAAATAACCGTTTTTCCTTCTTTTTGAAGAGCTTCGGCCACGCCGTCACGAAATGAAGAAGCTTCTTCTTTCCCAACAAAATCCGCTTTACCTATTTTCCACGTTTTTTCATTAAAAGTTGCAGTAACACCATTTCCGCTTACATCTTTCATCTGATCAATACTCATTAACGAAACATTGGATTTGTGCGCGAAGTCAACAATGGCTTTTGCAAGTGGGTGATTGGATTCTTGTTCAATCGATGCGACGACACCCAGAACATGACCCTGGTCTTCTCCTTCCAAGTAAACGGCATCCGTAACTTCAGGTTTTCCTTTCGTTAATGTACCTGTTTTATCAAAAGCGATGGCTTGTAAGTGGGCAAGATTTTCGAGGTGAACACCACCTTTGAACAACAAGCCGTTTCGTGCACCGTTGGATATCGCAGAAAGGGTTGCTGGCATAATTGAAGCAACGAGTGCACATGGAGACGCAACAACAAGTAAGATCATCGCTCGATAAATTGTATCCATCCAACTCCATCCTAATAGGAAGTGGGGGAGGAAGAGCATGAAAGCGACGACGATCAATACAACTTTTACATAAGTGCTTTCGAAGCGTTCAATGAACAGCTGAGAAGGCGGTTTTTCGCTTTGTGCAGACTGAACCATTGTGATGATTTTTTGAAAAAGTGTTTCTGTCGATTTCTTTGAAACTTCAACAACAATACTTCCATTTAAATTGACTGTACCCGCAAACACTTCTTTCTTTAGTCCTTTTGAAACAGGGACAGATTCTCCGGTGATAGCACTTTCATCTATAGAAGTCTCGCCTTTAGTGATGAGTCCATCGGCCGGAACACGTTCGCCAGGCTTAACTAGAATACGATCACCGATTTGAAGAGAGGAAACAGAGATGGTCTCATATTCATCACCGGATACTTTCAGGGCCTCCTCAGGCTGCAAACTCATCAAAGAAGTAAGTTCTTTCTGACTTTTATTCATGGTGTAAGTTTCAAGAGCACCACTCAAAGCAAAAATGAAGATCAAAATAGCACCCTCGGTCCAATATCCGATGGAGGCAGAGCCAATGGCTGCAAGAATCATAAGTAATTCCACATTCAATTCTTTATCCTTAACCGTTTCTTCAAGTCCTTCTTTGGCTTTGGCAAATCCACCGATGACGAATGCTATGATATGAAGAGTTACATAAGTAGTAGTCGAAAACTGACTTTCTCCTACCCAGGCGGCCAGTATAAGAACCCCACTGAGGAGTGCAGCAATCAGTTCTGCATGTTCTTTAAGTCCGCTCAACCATTTTGGCCACAAAGGCAGGGAGCGGTTATGAAGGGACTGAGTTTCTGAAGGCAATATTCTCAACTCCTTTTTCTAATTGATAATGATAACCATGTTCATTTACCTTTTAATTGTTAATTGTAAATACTTTTTAATACGATTAAACTGAACAGATTAAAATAATTATAATTTAGTATATATTATTATAATAGCATGGAAATGTGCAGAGTCAAGACATATATTATTCATTCTGTATAAGTCAAACATTTCCTCTAAAAAACTAAGCAACACAGTTGATATAACAGCTGTAAAGTTGCTATATTGGTTAGGTGTGAAAATTAAACATTAGAAAGGTGGATACGAAAGATGCGTAAAGGACTTTTATTTATACTTATGCTTATACTTTCCGTTACTCTGATGGCTTGTGGTTCAAGCGATACTAGTGAGGAAAGTTCTAATAATAATAATGCTGAAGAAGCTTCCAGTGAGAAGTGGAACGAAATTCAGGAAAAAGGGGAAATTGTTGTCGGTACCTCCGGAACTCTTTTTCCTGCTTCTTACTACCCGGAAGGTTCTGATGAATTAACCGGTTATGATGTGGAAGTCATGCGTGAGGTAGCTAAGCGTTTAGATCTTGACCTTAAGTTTGAGGAATATGGAGTAGACGGCTTGCTGGCCGCTATCAATAGCGGTCGTATTGATGCCGTGATCAATGATATGGAAGTAACGAAGGCTCGTCAGGAACAATTTGCTTTCAGTGAACCTTACAAGTATTCTTATTCAACGATGATTGTCCGTGAGTCTGATCTCTCCGGAATTGAAAAGCTGGAAGATTTAGAAGGGAAAACTCACGGAGGAGGAGCGACGACTGTCTTCTCCAAAATTGCAGAACACTTTGGTGCCGAAACGAAAACATACGGAAATGTCACAAACGACGTTTATCTGCGTGATGTAGAAAATGGAAACACAGATTTCATCATCAATGATTACTATCTTCAATCTCTTGCTCTTAAAGCTTTGCCAGAGATTGAGGTCCAATTGCACCCAGACTTGAAATTCCATCCAACAAATTCAGCGATCGTCATGCCGAAGGCCGCTGATACACTAACAGATAAAATTGATGCAACTCTTCAAGAAATGAGAGAAGACGGTACCTTAACAAAAATTTCTAAAGAATTCTTCGGTGGCAAAGATGCATCGAAAAAACCTGAAGAGGACATCCGTGAGCTTGAAGGGCTAGAGCTGTAAGGATCAGTCATGTTAGGAATAGAATTCAGAGATATCCAGGTTGAAAAGTTATTCAATGTTGAAAGGGCGTTAGACAACCTTCCGTTTATACTGGAAGGTGTGCCTCTCACCTTATTTGTTGCTGTTATCGGGATGATTATTGGGCTTGTATTAGGCTTCTTTTTAGCTCTTGCGAGGGGATCTGATCATCGTTGGTTAAGGTGGCCTGCACGATTTTACATTTCATTTATGCGTGGAACCCCCATCTTAGTCTACCTATTTGTGCTGTACTTTGGTTTACCTGTCGTAGGCATTAAAATGCCCGCAACCGTTGCTGCCATCATAGGTTTCGGGACAAATAGTGCAGCCTATATCGCTGAAATCAACCGTGCTTCTTTAAACAGTGTAGAATATGGACAATGGGAATCTGCAAGAGCATTAGGCTTTACTTATTGGAAGACAATCAGGAGGATCATCATGCCTCAGGCAACAAGAATTGCGATCCCTCCGTTAGGAAACGTCTTTCTCGACCTGTTGAAAGCTACTTCCTTGGCAGCCATGATCTCTGTACCTGAGATACTGAATAAAGCTCAGATTGCCGCTGGCCGAACGGTCGATTCGATGACCATGTATATTACAGCAGCGCTTATCTACTGGCCTTTGACGATGATCTTTTCTGTTTTGCAGGATTATTTAGAAAAACGCTATAACAAGTATTTGTAAGCTTACACGCCAGAGTATTGGATGCTCTGGCGTTTTCTTGTGGGCGGTGTCTTTTGTGGTGTCAGGTTCCTGTGGTGTCAGGTATCGGTCGGTGATTGCTCGGTACCTGGTACCGAAAACAGAAGAACCGGTACCAGGTATCACCTTCCACTTTTGTGGTACCTGGCACCAAGAAAAGTAAACCGGTACCTGACACCACAGGAACCTGACACCACACCCGACACCATCAAAAAAACAAAACGGATGACTTGATTCCATCCAGAACCTGCTTTATGATAGAGTAAGAAATCTAAATCGTAATGATTATTATTTTGAGAGGGATCCCGATGAGTGATAAAACAATTGTAGAAATAGAGAACGTATCGTATAAATATGAAAGAGAATGGGTTGTTCAAGATGTGAATCTGAGCATCAAAGAAGGACAGTTCTTAGGACTCGTCGGACCCAACGGATCAGGGAAGTCGACGCTGATTAAACTGATGTTAGGACTGGTCAAGCCAGGGCGTGGTTCGATTCGATTGTTTGGCCAGCCGATCAAACAGTTTAAAAAGTGGCAGGAAATCGGATTTGTTTCTCAAAAAGCGAATAGCTTTAACTCTGGTTTTCCTGCGACGGTATTAGAAGTCGTGATGAGCGGGCTTGTCTCGAGAATTGGTACCTTCAAATTCTTCAATCGAAAACACAAGGAAAGAGCGCTTCAGTCTCTTAGAACGGTAGGAATGGAACAGTATACGAATGAGAATATTGGAGATTTATCTGGAGGACAACAACAGCGTGTCTTTATTGCCCGAGCGCTTGTTAGTGACCCTTCTTTGCTCATCCTTGATGAACCGACCGTAGGTGTGGACGCCGAGCATGTGACAGAATTCTATAACTTGCTGGGGCGATTGAACAAAGACCAAGGCATTACACTATTAATGGTCACCCATGATATTGGAACGATTACTGAACATGCGACCCACGTTGTCTGCATGAATAAGTCTGTTCATTTCCATGGGGCGTCAGAAGAATATGAGGAATTTGGTGAGCAGGATTTGAATCGTTTATATGGTCATTCCGTACAACAGCTCACGCACAATCACGAGCATTACGGGGTGAATCCACATGATTGAGAGTTTCTTTCAGTATGAGTTTTTACAAAATGCAGCGATTACAGGGATATTGATAGGAATTGTTGCTCCGTTGCTTGGCGTCTTCATCGTTGTCAGAAGGCTTTCTTTAATTGCAGATGCATTATCACATATTACATTGACAGGGATTGCCGCAAGCTTACTTTTAGAAAAGAAAGTGACAGGAATTAATGACTGGAACCCGATTTATATGGGGATGGTTTTCTCTGTCATCGGTGCGGTTCTCATTGAACGTTTGCGAAAAGTTTATAAACATTATGAAGAGCTGGCGATTCCGATTATTCTGTCTAGTGGGATTGGTCTAGGGGTCATCCTCATATCTTTGGCGGATGGTTTCAATACGGATTTATTCAGTTATTTGTTTGGTAGTGTGACAGCTGTCGATCGTTCCAGCATGTGGACGGTTCTTTTGATCACGATCTTGGTCATAGCTGTCGTCATTTTATTTTACAAAGAGTTGTTTGTGCTTTCTTTTGATGAAGAGCATGCTTCGATTTCTGGTGTCAATGGCCGGTGGATCCATTTGCTTTTCATTGTGATGGTCGCTCTTGTCATTGCTTCTTCTATGCAAGTCGTAGGAATTTTACTCGTTTCCGCGTTAATGACACTGCCTGTTGCTGCAGCGCTTAGGATATCCAGAAGTTTCAAACAGACGATCGGCCTCTCGATTGTTTTTGGAGAAACGTCGGTGTTACTTGGATTGTTTGCTGCTTACCACTTAAGTGTTCCGCCCGGTGGAACGATTGTGATGACAGCTGTTTTGATATTAGTGATGTCAATTCTATATAAAAAGGTAAGAACTCAACAATGGATAAAGGGTGAGGTAGGATGAACGTTGAGACAGCTTTGCAAAGGTTGAAAGAAAAAGGGTATAAACGAACAAAGCAAAGAGAAAGTATTCTGGAGATTTTTGTTAAACAGGATCAATATATAGCTGCAAAGGATATTATAAAGGCAATTCAAGAAGATTTTCCTGGAGTCAGCTATGATACCATTTACCGTAACCTATATTTATTGACTGATGAGGAGATTTTAGAAGCTACAGAATTAGGCGGTGAGAAGCATTTCCGCCTCGGATGCGATACCCATGGTCACCATCATCATTTCATTTGTACAGATTGTGGAAAGACGAAATCTATTGAGTTTTGCCCAATGGACAGCATTAGTGAGAATTTAAACGGTTATAACATAGAAAATCACAAATTTGAAATTTACGGAAAATGTCCACAATGTAATTGATGCCTGTGTGATGCACAGGCACATCTTTTTGAAATAAATAAAAAGTAACGATTACTGTTTACAATTAGTAATCGTTACGCTATAATCCGTTTTGAGCGAGGGGGAAAAGTATGAAAAAGTATTCTGCTTTTATATCAACAGTATTATTTGTAATTGCGCTGGCAGGCTGCGGGAGTGATCTCACAAAGAGTGAGGATGC
>NZ_JRNX01000138.1 GCF_000786645.1 Halobacillus sp. BBL2006 | reverse complement strand
GTAATCGCCTTGGTCAGTCCCGACAAGCTTAAGACCTCGAGGGAATAGGCGATGGAACCGAATAGTAGTAAGTGTGGAAGCGACTGTTTAACGAGGTATGGCCTTAGAATAAAGATTAAAAAGAGTGATTCCTTCTAACGGAATCACTCTTTTTTAGCTAACTATTGGAATGCTTCTCATCCCATTCAGTTTTCAGCATGCTGTAGACACAGGAGTCACGCCATTGTCCCTTCACGAGCAAATCCTGCCTGAGTACGCCCTCTTTTACCATTCCGATCTTTTCTAGTACTTTGACAGAGGCTGCATTTTCAGGACTACACGTCGCTACAACCCGGTGGAGTTCACACTTTTCAAAGCTATGTTTCATAATGAGCAAAGCTGCTTCAGACGCTAATCCTTTGCCCCAGTGCTGATGGTGGATAATAAATCCTATCTCCCCCACCCCATCCCAATCCCTAATATTCATCTCGATATTTCCTACAATTTGAGCTGTTTCCTTTTCAACGATAGCAAAAACGTAACGACTCCTATGTCTCTTGCGCCTGTCCCTCATTGCCTGATTTACGAAAAATCTAGAGTCATCTTCATTGTTTGGCCCCCATGGTTGAAATTTACATGCTTCTTCATTAGATGCAATTTCATGGAGGGGGGCCCAATCATCAGGCACAATCTCTCTTAAGTATATTCTATCGTTCTCCTCTAGAACTTCCATGCAGACCTCCCACCCTTATATTTTCATTGCCTGAACTTCAGATAATCTAGTCGATCACTTACATTTGTGGAACGTTTCCATCCATGTTGAAGGAGACTCTTTGACCATGTAAGTTTTGACACCTCTGTTCGTGTGTAAGTACAACAAACCAGAAGTATTAGAAAACTCTTTGAAAGAAACATCAAATATATTCTCCATAGAGATTGTCTCGAAAGGTGTAACTACCTCATTTTGATACAAATCAATCGAAGATTGCTCCTCTATATAGAATTGTTGGTTATTCTGAATAGTCCTTGTCTTCCAAACGATTGGTTGAGAACATAGCAAAAAACAACCCTCCCCTTCACATCTGTATATACTTCATTATACCCGACCTTTCTACCCATGTCTTGCTTTGTCAACTATTGTTAGTTTTTATCAAAAGTCCAGTCTTTATGACTTTCTTTCCTTATGTATTTGTATTAGGATGGTAAAGGTGATTTTGTACAAGATAAGAACAACTGGAGGAACCATCATGAGCAACAGAAATAAAGGAATTATCTTATTATTAATCTCAGCATTCGGTTTTTCAATGATGGCTGCACTCGTTAAGCTGTCAGGAGATATCCCAACGGTCCAGAAAACACTGTTCCGTAACCTTGTCTCTGCCATCATTGCATTCGGATTTGTTATATATAATAAAGAACGTCTCTTTGGAAAAAAAGAAAATCAGCTCCTGCTGCTTTCCCGTTCTTCTCTCGGAACAATCGGGATGGTATTGTTTTTCTACGCTATAGATAACCTTGTATTATCTGATGCAGATATGTTGAATAAGCTCAGTCCGTTTCTGCTGATCATCTTTTCAGCAATTTTCTTGAAAGAAAAGGCGAGAATGTATCAAGTCGTATCCATCATTATTGCATTCATTGGAACCTTGTTTATCATTAAACCTGCGTTTTCTTTAGAATTCATTCCATATATAGCTGGGGTTTTCTCAGCTGTATTCGCTGCTGGAGCTTACACTCTTCTCCGTGTGTTAGGGGATAAAGAAAAATTTTATACGATTGTATTCTACTTTTCTTTCTTTACAACGGTCACACTGCTTCCTTTTACCATCGCCTTTTACGAACCAATGACGGTTAAGCAGTGGGTTTATCTTCTTTCAGCAGGGGCATTTGCGACCTTAGGCCAATTCGGATTGACGATTGCTTATAAATTCGCTCCCGCAAGAGAAATTTCGATTTTCTTCTATTCCACGGTCGTCTACTCTGCTCTCATTAGTATTCTTTTGTTCGGCCAAATTCCTGATATCCTGAGTGTTATCGGCTATATTACAATCTTCGGAGCTTCGTTTTATATGTTCATTAGAAACAACAAAGAAGCTGCCACCTAAAAAAAGCGACCCCCTTTGGGTCGCTTTCGTTAGTTCTTCAGTTGTTTCAGCTTTACTAAAACTTGCTGATATTCTTTTTCCAGAGCATCCTTGTCGTCAGTTGGGTGTGGCATGCTCAGCCGGCAGATTATCTCTGTCATTCTTGTTTCCAACGCCATCAGGCTATATTTTTCTTCATTGACTGTTTCGGGTTTTTGCTTCTGTTCCTCCCACTCTCTCCACGTTCCGGCAAAGGACTTGATCTCTCGGTCTTGAATCATCCATAAGTGATCTGCGGTACGCTCTACAAATTTACGATCATGCGTAACATATAAAATCGTTCCGGGATATTCAATAACCAACTGTTCCAACGCTTGAATGGCTTCCACGTCGAGATGATTTGTTGGTTCGTCAAGAATAAGGAGCTGATGGTCACTTACAAGTAAACGAGCCAGCGCTAATTTCACACGTTCTCCACCGCTTAGAGCAGCAACCCTCTTGCTCATATCCTCTTCAAAAAAGCGAAGTCTTGCGAGTACGATACGAATTTTTGATTCAGGTAGTCGGCTATCTTTTTTAGCATAAGAAATAACGGTTTCTTCTTGAGGAAGCTCCTCCAACTTTTGATGAAAATATCCTACAGAGACTCCTTCAGGGAAAAATTCATATTTTCTGTCCAGAAGCTCTTTAATAAAAGTTGATTTCCCTGCTCCATTACGGCCAATCAAAACCGTCTTCGTCCCTGTCTTTAAGGATAACTGATCGACATGGAAAAGGCTGTTGTTAGACACCCTCACATTAAAATTCTTCATCTGGAAAAGATAACGGCCATGGTAAGGTTCAAAATTATCGAATTCCATTTTCAACTGATCCCATTCAAAAGGTTTATCAACTTTCTCTAAACGTTCCAGCCGCCTTTCCAGCGTCTTACTGACCCGTTCTACTTTCTTCTGCTTCCCTGCAGCTTTATTTTTACCGAGCTGCCATTCCGAATTCCCCATTCGTTTAGGCGGCTTTCTCATCCCTTTTGACTGCGTGCGTTTTTGTCGAATCCGCTGCTCTATCCTCCGCTTCTCTTTTGAGTACTGCTCATGATTTTCATACTGCTGATCTCTTTCTAATGCCTTTTGTTGTTCATAAAAAGTGTAGTTTCCGCTATACTCTTTTATACTTCCTTCATCCAGCTCCCAGATTTTATGACAGACTTGATCTAAAAGCATCCGATCGTGAGAAACCACAACAATCGCGCCTTGATGACGCTTCAATCTCTTTTCGACATGTTGAATGTGTTCCCAATCCAAGTTATTGGTCGGCTCATCGAGGAAAAGAATCTTACTATCGCAGTTGAAGACCTTATCGAGTTTTTCAAGCGTTTGTTCTCCACCACTTTTTAACTCAGCTTCTCCCGCTTCATTCAATTGTTTGAGCCAGGCGTGACTTACGTGCCATTCCACATGAGGAGCGACATCAAGCTCTCCCATCAAATACTTAATCAATAAAGTTTTTCCCTGGCCATTTTTCCCGACGAGTCCAATTTTCTCTCCTTCATGAATCGATAGTTCTTTAATATCCAACAGCTCTCTTGTTCCTATGGAATAAGATATATTTTTCGCATTCATAAATAACATAAAAAAACCTCCCTGTGCGCTCCAGAGAGGATTGGACATAATCATAGCTAAATAACACCATATACATTGTAAAGGGTGTAAAAAAGCAATGAAGTTTCTGTTCTGAAAACAGACAGACCAATCCTGTGTAACTGGAACGAGTAAAATCCGATATTTAAATACTCGTAACAAAACAGGATTAGTACTTCATTGCTTTAAACGTCAGTCCCTTCTTTTTCATCTAAAAGTATTATATGATGAAAACGGTACCGTAAGCAAGAAAAAGATGGAAGGTGATTTAAAAATGGGCAAGGTTATCCTTTATATCGCGCAAAGTTTAGACGGATACATAGCAAGAGAAAATGGTGATATCGATTGGCTTTGGGATGATCAGGATTACGGTTATGAGGACTTTATCAATACGATCGACACCGTTATCCTAGGTAGAAAAACATATGAACAACTATTCGAATTGGCCGAAGAATTCCCTTATCAGTCGAAAGATGTGTATGTCGTCAGCCAAAGTAAAGAAGGGCAAGACTCCTACGCTACATTTGTACAGCCTGAGCAAATCTCTCCTCTTCTAAATGTATTGAAAAACGATCAAAACAAAAATGTCTGGCTCGTTGGCGGCAGTCAATTAATTGATCACTTTATCAGCATGGGACATATTGACGAATATCAACTGGCCATTCAGCCAACGATGATCGGCAGAGGAATTCCACTTTTCAAACCGAATGACCACGAAGAACAATTAGATTTACTAAAAAGTAATCGGTTCGAGAATGGCATGCTTTTACTGACTTATCGCCGTAAGGACATGGAGGAGAGCAAAAGTGATTGATCACAACGTGAAACAGCAATTAAAACAGGCTTATGATGCTCAATCCAAAAACAGGAACGAATCCGACCTGCAAGATTGGAAGATGTATGAGCGCTCTTCGTTTCTCCACAGATTATTGAACTTACAAAAGCATAATTTACTTGAAATTGGCGCAGGTCCCGGAAAGGACAGCCTCTTCTTTAAAGAAGCTGGATTAAACGTGCAAGCTACTGACTTGTCTTCAAAAATGGTCCAGCTTTGCAGGGAAAAAGGCATAAATGCGGAGACGATGAGCTTTGATCAATTAACTTTTGAGGATCAAACATTTGATGCGATGGGCGCTCAACTGTTTGCTACACGTGCCTAAAGCACAGCTTGAACAAGTTTTGGTGGAAGTCAAGCGTGTGATGAAGCCAGATGGACTGCTTTATTTGGGAGTCTATGGAGGAATTGACCAAGAAGGCATATGGGAACAGGATTTCCATGAGCCGAAACGGTTTTTTTCATTTTACAAAGATGAAGACTTAGAGAACATTCTTACTGAATATTTTCATTTAGAAGCTTTTCATAAGATCCCACAAAACTCAGGACAAGGCGGACCTCCACACTTTCAAGGGTTCATTTTAAAAAAATAGCCCGTCCCTTATTCATTTAAAGCTCAGATTGTTGAAGACTCAGTTTCGAGACATTCGTGATGAGTTTGGGGCTGCGGGAAAAGGTTCGCTTTCCGTGGGGCGGGCGATGAGCCTCCTCAAGCTTTACTTCGCTCTGCGGGGTCTCACCTGTCCCGCAAATCCCACA
>NZ_JRNX01000137.1 GCF_000786645.1 Halobacillus sp. BBL2006 | reverse complement strand
GAACTTTAATAAAAAAGAAAACCAAAGCAATCGATATAAGACTAAAAAATGAAATTGAAAAGAAAGGAAGAAACCATAAAAATGCTGCTAATACCGCTCCAAGAATCGGGCTCAGTACTTTTCCAAATGTATTAGAGGTTTCAATTAACCCCAGGCATGAGCTGGTTTTCTCGTCATCGCCCTTATAGAGATCACCAACTAAAGGTAAAATGATCGGTGTTGCTCCAGCCGCACCAATTCCTTGAAGAATTCGGCCAATCAGAATCATAGTATAGGGGTCATTTCCTTTCCAAGAAGCAAACCCTGCAATGATTCCTCCTATTAAGGCAAGAACTAAACTTGGCAAAATAACAATCTTCCTTCCAAAACGATCAGACAAGTAGCCAGCTACAGGAATTAAAAAAATGGCAGCTAATGAATAACTCGTTATAATCATGCTGGATTGAAAAGAAGTAATATCCACCTTCTTTTCAAAAATAGGAAGGACGGGAATCAGCATAGAGTTCCCTAGTGTCATTACAAGCGGGATAGATGCCATACTCACCAGACACCATTTACTTACTTTTTGCTCACCTGTCGTTTTATCCATCGATTTATCTCCCTCCATCACCTTCGTATAATTCCTTGTCTCCTCGTATCTTATTCAAAAGTTCTAACTAGAAAATGCTGCTACCCCGATCAAACACGGATGACCATATAGTCCCCGTTTTTTAATTGAACGACATCAGCTTTCATGGCTTTTGCGATGTCAACTGTCATTTCCTTGGAAGCTTCCTCATTTTCGGCAAGTAACGTTAGGCAGCTGCTTGAAAGGATTCGATTTTTTTCTAATGTGATAAAGGCGAGGATTTCATATTGTGGCTTCATCGAGGATTCTCTGCCCATTATTGTTCCTCCTTCATATTGGTCTTCATAACCCGGTGGGATTTCTTCGTGCTTTCTAGTAATGGACATTTTTTCACTACCTCGATCAGCGCATCGATATCTTGCTTTATCGGTACAAGTGTAATGACAACTCGACCTTGTTCATAATCTTTCCTCGTAAAATGATAACGCTTGTTCCCGAGCGCTCTTGTGGCTTCGAAAAGAGCAGCCTGCCGCTGGCCAAAATTGTCCAGATTGATTCGGTAATGGTTTTCATTAGGGTAGATCACAACAGCGAGCCCTTCTTCTTTAAAAAGCTTCTCTGAATTATCCGTCCCTAATAAATTACTAACGAAAATTCCATCAACAAACAGACTTGAGTTCTTGACTTCTACCTTTCCCTGCTCAACTTGAGCAATATCACCAATACTCTTTCCTTTCGTAAATTGCTTTAAGTAGTATACTGTAATCACGCCCGCTAATACCCCAAGAGCCATATTTACAACCACCGGAAAGGGGAGAGCAGTTATCGTCAACGAGACGACAAAAGAGGTGATAAAAGCGATATAATTTCTTGCTTCAAAGGTCTTAGAAATCCCGTCTATATAAGCATCACCACGATAGGTATACTCTGTGTTTTCCAGTTCACTTAGACTTTCCTTTTCCATTTTCCTAACGTCTCTAAACTGCTGTAATGCCAAAGTTAAAAATGTTACAGCAACAAAGTTTTTGGTCATTAACGCAGGAATCGCTACAGCTCCTAATGCAGAGGCAACAAACCCAGTGATCAGGTGAATTAAATACCCGTTTGGATAACTCGGGTACTGGCGATAGTCTTCTTTTAACAGCCAAACTCTAGCAAGTGTACCTAGAATCACCGCAGTTATGATGACGCTCAGTTGCTCTATTGGCAATTGTCCATCCATTCTAATCACTCCAAGCTAAAGTACTCTTATTATTCTTTCCTATTAGAAAAATAAAACCCCTCTCTATTTAACAAAAAGCTTTGGTGGACCGGATAATCGATGATAGGAAAATTCCCTATCCTACTTATCACACCAAATAGCATTTAAAAAACAGACTGCTGAGAAAGATGCTCAACAGTCTGTCATTAAAAATGCCTTATATTAGTAAGAGTCTGGAAATAAGGGTTTACATCGACCTCGTTAGAATATCCATAACGTTCTCACCATTTAGCTCTTTATACGTTCCCACCCCAGACTTGATAAACGTCTTTTCAACAATCGAATCAAAGTCCTGATCCGTGATGTCAGGGCTTTTTCAATCGGCGCCTCCTGTGTAATCAATTCCCACACATCTCCCTCATACTCTCCACCGACAGCAATGGCTTTGGTACAGTCAAAAGTGCGTTATTACCATAGTCTTAAACTATTGATATGACAGGCCTTTCCTGCTTAAGAAAACCTTTTGCCATACTTGCACAAAAGTACCAATGTTTTAATGTTACAGAATTGTTACACTTATTACAAGATTCAATAATTATTACTTGCCCCTTCACAATCTGTCCCCACTTCTTATTCTGAGGAGCAAAAGAAAAGCTCTCCTACCTCCTCTCAAGATGAAGAGAAAGAGGATGTTTCTAAAGAGATACAGGAGCCCACTCAGGAGCAAATTTTGGACAAGCCTCAGAAAGAGTGAGAGAGCAAGTCTAAGCCCTCCCCAGAGGATGATAAAGCCCCTGAGGATATTTTGGACAAACAAAATAATCCCTCCAATATCCTAGAGAATTTACAGGAGCTATCAAGGTTAGCAAGTAATATTAATTGGAGAGTTGGGAGCATTAAATACCACTTAACTTATGATGTGGATATTACAGATAGGAGCACAATAGATTTTGATTTTATCAATGAAGAGATGAAAGCTATTGATGAATTTTCTAGTAAGGTGATGAAACTTGAAATTGAGGATTATGAGTTTCTAGTTGATGCTTATGGAAAAGCTCTATATGTGGACATAGAGACTATCAAGAGCCATGCAAAAGACTTGCAGCGTAATAGCACTCAAGGGCTCACATAGGCTCTAAAAGATGCTCAGAGTAGTTATAATGACCTTTCTATCATGGTAGATAGTGCAAAAAAAGAAATGGAGTGATTTTATGAAATGGCTTGAGGTATATTTTAAGAAAAAAGATTTAAAATTGAAGGCTTGGAAATTTAGAGACCACAATGGAGCTTGGCACACTATCACCAATCATCAGACTATAGAAATCATCCTTGCCTGTACCTCAGAGGATGAACAGCAGGAGATTGGAAAAATTATTAGAAGGATAGATTTAGAAAATGGAGATATAGAGCACTTCTTAGAACACCTTGCAAAAGGGATAGTTTTAGAAACTAGCAGGACTATAGAACAGGCAGGCATGGCAAACAGATTGAAAATTAAAGAATATGGAAAAATAAGGAGGCACGAGATTGAAACCAGAAACTAAAATCACCCTTGAGGCTATTGAGAAGCTAAAGAGGGAAATTAGAGAAGAGACTAAAAAGAACAGGAAAGAGATTAGACCTTTCACACATTTTAGAGCCTAAAAAAAGGCTCTTTTTTTATGGAGTTTTTTAGATTATTAAAATCCTTCCCTGCCCTCTCAGAAAACCATAAATCCTACAGGGTTCGTGCACTTCTGACTTAAGCTCTTAAGTTTGGACATGACGTCGTCGTACACGCCATTTCGTTTAATGGGTCCACCACCATAGATAACTAATACTTTCAGACCTTTTTCCAGTTCAGATGAAGGCTGTTCCATTTACCCTTTCCCAAAATAAACCTTCATTAGGGTTGTATTGTAAAAATTCATTCATCGTAACACCCCATTTATTTTTACTAGCCTGCTTATTTTATCATCCCTCGATCTATCAGGGTTATTGATTTATTTCAATACCTCATATCGAAAATTACGATGGTAAAAATCTAAAATGTATATCCAAACTTAAGTAATACTAAGAAGAGGTGTTTATTATCAACAAATGATAATATTAGCGAAAATTGCTGTATATTCGTTAACAAAAAAATCCACATAACGTGGATTTTTATTGAACCGACAACTTTCTTCTCTTCGTCGAATTCCTTATTAATAACTCATGTTCATATACATACTCCCTCGGATACTTCGTTCCAGGATGCAGGAGCTGCTGAAGCAGGATCTCTACGGATTTGTATGCCATTTGTTTCACAGGTTGTTCTACCGTTGTCACAGAAGGAACCATCAACAAGGAGATCATCTGATTATCGAACCCGACGACAGCCAAATCTCTTGGAATCTCCCAATCAGACTGACTCGCTTCATAAATAATGCCTGCTGCTACCTCGTCTGAGCCTGTAAAAACACCGTCAATGTAAGGGTGATCTTCTTTTATGGAATGAAATACCTTTTGGCCGTCTTTCACGTCGAGCGCCCAGTCAATACTTATCCCTTCTATCAAGCTGTTCTCCCGTTCTTGAATAGCTTTTTCAAACCCTTTTCTACGCTCCAGGGTCAAGTAACTATCAGGACCGCCGCTAACATAAGCAATATTTTTACAACCTTGATCAATCAAATGCAGCGTTGCTTCATAAGAGGCTTTTTTATGATCCATGTGCACCATTGGCACAAGGGTTTTCTCCATGTATTCGTTACAAACGACGATCGGTCCAGACTCCAGGTAAGGTTCGACGTCTTCCCATTTATTGATGATGGAAGCCATGATGACGCCATCCACTTGTTTTGTCTTTAAAAGCTGCAAATAATCGATCTCTTTTTTCTTAGAGTCATGGGTCTGGCAGACAATGACTTGATAACCCCATTCTGAC
>NZ_JRNX01000136.1 GCF_000786645.1 Halobacillus sp. BBL2006 | reverse complement strand
TGCCTCATTCGTAAAAGCAATGGAACGACGATCTATGCAACTCGAGATTTGACAGCAGCTATCGATCGCTTTGAGTCCTATCAATTTGATGAAGCTTTGTACGTCGTCGGGCACGAACAAACGCTCCACTTTCAACAGGTGAAGCACGTTTTAGATAAGATGGAATTTCCATGGGCGAAAAACGTGAAGCATATCCCTTTTGGCATGATGTTGAAAGATGGAAAGAAAATGTCTACCCGACAAGGGAAGACAATATTACTAGAAGAAGTGTTGAATGAAGCTATACAGAAAGCTGCAATTAATATAGAAGAAAAAAATCCGACCCTCCAGGATAAGTCAAAGGTAGCTGAACAAGTGGGGGTCGGCGCGGTCATCTTTCATGACCTTAAACATGATCGCAGAAACGACGTTGAGTTTTCGATAGAGGACATGCTGACTTTCGAGGGAAATACCGCTCCTTATTTGCAATATTCGTATGTCCGAGCGAATTCCCTGCTTAAAAAAGGAAAATTTAATAGCGAAACGACAGCTACAGAACTGGAAGATCCTCTCGCGTGGCCATTAGTGAAGATGATTCGAGAGTACCCGTATGTTGTGAAGAAATCGTTTATAAACTATGATCCGTCCAAGATGGCCAAGTATTTGCTTGATCTCGCAAAATCATTCAACAAGTATTACGCCGAAACGAAGATTTTAGAAAGCGATCATCTGAATGCTCGAATGACACTGATTTATGCCTTTACGATTGTGCTGAAGGATGGATTAGCCCTTCTTGGAATCGAAACGCCTGAAGAAATGTAAAACCGGCCTGCTTTTCACTATCCCTTCCTCTTCCCTTCCTTTATAATGATTTCTGTGACTATACAGAATGGAGGGGATAGACATGGATGATACAACTCCTAAAAGCACCTATGAGTTTTTAGCGGATGATCCTGACTTTAACGTAAAACCGATTATGATTTCGCTGATCATTGGTGCTTTTTTTGCCATATTAAATGAAACACTCCTGAATATTGCATTAACGACTTTAATGGAACAATTCAATATCACAGCACCGATTGTACAATGGATGGTCACAGGCTTCATGCTTGTGATGGGAATTCTGATCCCAGTGTCTGCCTTATTGCTGCAATCATTTTCGACAAGACAAATGTTCATTGGGACGATGTCGGTGTTCACTATTGGAACGCTCATTTGTTCCCTCGCTCCGAACTTCGGAGTTTTACTGACCGGAAGACTGCTCCAGGCTGTCGGTACAGGACTTTTAATTCCGATTATCTTTAATACGTTTCTTTTGATTTTTCCACCCGAACGCCGGGGAGCGGTCATGGGGATTGTAGGGATGGTGATCATGTTCGCTCCTGCCGTCGGCCCGACACTTTCCGGCATCATCGTTGAGCATCTCGGCTGGCGCTTCTTGTTTATCACAGTCATTCCTTTTGCGCTATTTTCTATCGCATTTGGTTGGCGGTACTTAAAAAATGTAGGCGAAGTGACAAAGCCGAAAGTGGACTTCTTCTCAATTTTCCTGTCGACTGTCGGTTTTGGAGGCGTAGTTCTTGGATTTAGTTTTGCCGGTGAAGGCGAGGCTGGCTTTCTACAGCCACATGTGTATTTATTGATTTTAGCTGGTGTGGCCTCTCTCGTACTATTTACATTCAGACAGCTGAAACTTGAGGATCCGCTTCTAGATGTGCGTGTATTTCGCTACCCGATGTTTACGTTAGCTGTCGCTCTTTTTATCATCGTGATGATGTCAATGTTCTCTTCAGAAATCATATTGCCAATGTTCATGCAAGGCCCATTGGAACTGACTCCAGCCACTGCCGGTCTGATCTTATTGCCAGGAGCCTTATTGAATGGGCTTCTTTCCCCCGTCATGGGTAAGTTGTTCGATAAATTCGGTCCGCGTCTGCTCATGATCCCGGCTACAGGAATTTTAGCGGTCACTATGTTTTCTTTAAGTCAAGTAAGTGTGGATACATCTATCGTAAGAATTATCATCAGTTATTTACTTTTAATGCTCTCCATTTCAGCAGTTATGATGCCTGCTCAGACAAATGGGTTGAATCAGCTTCCGAAAAAGTTATACCCGCACGGTACAGCAATTATGAATACGCTGCAGCCTGTCGCTGGGGCCGTCGGGGTCGCCGTCTTTATCAGTATTTTAACAGCAAGGCGGGAAATGTATTTAACCAACGCTGAGAACCCCGCTTCCGAAAGCGCGATCAGTCAATCGATGGTGGCAGGCGTTGAACTTGTGTACTTCATTGCCTTTGGAGTAGCTGTGTTGGGTTTCATTGTTTCCCTCTTCGTTAAACGAGCAACCCCTGAAGATATTCAACCAGCTGCAGTTGAGTAACAAAAATCCCATCAGTTGAACTGATGGGATTTTTGTTATGATATGATTACCAGATTAGTCCGCATATTCAGGATAAAGGTTGAAAGCACTACGATTCCTTTATAGATGATCTCGATTCGATTTTTATGAACGTACTTAATGGTCTTGCTCTTGCCATTCCATTCTGATCTAGTATTTCGATTCTTCTATCAGAGAGCAGTCTGTTTCGCTTGTCATAATAACATCCTATATAATGAAAGTGACTCTCATAAAGGAGCGAATGCGCTATGAACTCGTTTTACTATGTCATCATCATTACGATTTCCGTCATTGCACTTGTGGGTACTCTTATGGTAGCCAAACAAATGACAAAGGAAGAAAAAAACCTCTCCTCAGAAGATGAATTGGAAAGCTTGAAAAGTGATGGAAAAAATTCAAGTATTCCATTATTGTCGATCATCTATTCCATTACGTTCGTTATCACGGTCATCCTTGTATGGATTTTTATTTTCTAGTCGCTGCTCTAAACGATATAAATCCAGTAAATGCAAAGAATTCCTGTATCAGCCAGTGCATGACTAAAAATCGGGCCTGCTAATGAGCCTGTCTTTAGTCGCAAAAAGCTCCAAAACAGCCCTGCGAGAAATACCGGGATCGCCGCTAAGGCATTCATAGGCCATTCGAACAGAGGTATAACGGATAAAAAATGATAAAGTGTATAAAAACCCGCTGTCAAAAAGGCAGCGCCTCTGTCATTTAGCTTTACCCTGAAGTAGTCATGCATGATTCCTCTCCAATAGACTTCTTCCAGAATGGGGTTGATAAAAATCAATACAAGGACAAGCCCAACACCTGAGAACCTCCATTCTCCCAGCAACGTACGCACCCCTTCTACATCCAAAATCTTCGCTTGAAAAGTCAAAACCACTAAAACGATAGTCAAGAAGAAAACAAGTCCGCTGGTGACTCCAGTCACAATCGAGAGTTGAATTCTCCTTTTACCCTTTCGAAGATGCCCTTTCAATAGAAGACTCACACTGAACATCCAACCATAGAAAAGCAGAAACGTAACAGAAGCATTTGAAAAGCCATATAAGCCTAAGGCAATCATGATAAATGGACCGATCAAATAGAGGGTGGTTTTCATATTTTCAGACCTTCCAGTCATTTACTTCGCATTTTAACATAAACTGTACTAGCTTTATGTTGTCGATCAGATTAAGGTACACCTCAATCAACGAGTAAATCATCAAAAGGAGATGACATCATGAGATTACTTGGATTGAAGCTGTTCAACTTAGCGAGTTACATGTACTTATTAGTCGCATCCTTTTTCTTAGCAGGAAACTTTACGAATCGCTCTACCGATGATGTCTTAGTTATGCCTGCCCCGTTCGCTTTTTCAATCTGGTTTCTTATTTATCTTCTTCTTTTAATATTCGTCTTTACATCCTTTTTTGCTAATGAGGAGATGAACGAGGTTGTACGGAAAATAGGATTATGGTTCCCGCTCAGCATGATTCTTTCCGGTACATCCGTCGTTGTCGGCACTACCCCCTCCATACTGTTTCTGGCTCTATCCCTCCTTACCCTATGTGTGGTGTACACCGTGCTCCAGTCATTTCCCGGACTTCCTGAAAAGTACCGGGCGTCTTTTTCCATTTATCTCGCCTGGACGTCAATTGCAACGATCGTCGATGCGTTTGTAGTCTTGAAAGCAAACAAAGTAGAGGAGCTTTTTTCTATCGGAGAACTTGGATGGTCGGTCATTTTACTTACCATTGGAGGGCTCATTGCAATCGCCTTTCATTTTTATCACAATGACTACTTCTTCCCTCTTGTATTTGTATGGGGATATGGAGCAATTTTCGCTTACCAGGAAAACTCGTTGATTCGATTTATTACAGGAGCGTTTGTCATCATTCTATTGTTTATCGTGCTTTTCAGTTTTCTAAGAAAGAGGAACTAGAGAACAATCAGGGGGTGTCTGATTTAAGACGCTCCCCCTTTCCATTTCGTTTGGTCATGGGATGATTACTTTTCAGGCTGTGTTCAACATTATTGTGTTTATCCCATTTCAACTAAATGTTATTAAGCTTAAGTGCAGTATTGTGGAAGACTCGATTTCGGGATGTTTATGTAGTTTTAGGGTCGTTGGGGAAG
>NZ_JRNX01000135.1 GCF_000786645.1 Halobacillus sp. BBL2006 | reverse complement strand
TATTTGTTTTTCTTTTCGTGGAACTGCTTCATGATGCCTTCGTTTGAGAATAGATTGCGCACAGTGTCACTTGGTTGAGCGCCGTTGGACATCCAGTCCATAGCTTTCTCAGCGTCAAGTTTAACCTCTACTGGGTTAGCAACTGGATTATATGTGCCAATCTGCTCGATGATACGTCCGTCACGAGGAGAACGTGAATCTGCTACTACTACACGATAAAATGGGTTACGTTTAGATCCCATACGTTTTAGGCGAATTTTTACTGCCATATTTAACTACCTCCATAATTTCTAATTATTAATTGTTTCACACAAATTTAGATTTTAGCAGAACTTCAATTGTGTGTAAAGGTTTTTTCCATTACATGAAAGGAAATTTCATTCCTTTACCTTTTTTCCCTTTGGTATTGCTCATTTGTTTCATCATTTTCTTCATCTCATCAAACTGTTTTAATAAACGGTTGACCTCCGAGACAGAAGTACCTGACCCTTTTGCAATCCGTTTTTTTCGGCTCGCGTTCATGACAGAGGGGTCTTGTCGTTCATTTTTAGTCATCGATTGAATAATGGCTTCCACATGAACAATTTGTTTATCATCAAAAGAGACGTTTTTTAGCCCCTTCATCTTATTAGCCCCAGGTATCATGTTGATTATTTCGTCTAATGGCCCCATATTTTTTACTTGGTCCATTTGCTCAAGGAAGTCTTCAAAAGTGAAGGAAGCTGTCCGCATCTTAGATTCAAGCTCTTTTGCCTGCTTTTCATCTACCTGGGTCTGTGCTTTTTCAATGAGCGTCAGCATGTCACCCATGCCCAGGATACGTGAAGCCATTCGTTCTGGATGGAATGTCTCTAACTGATCGAGTTTTTCCCCCATACCAGCAAATTTGATTGGCTTTCCGGTTACAGCCTTGATCGATAACGCAGCACCACCACGTGTATCACCATCAAGTTTCGTAAGAAGAACACCTGTAACATCAAGCTGTTCATCAAAGCTTTCTGCGACGTTAACTGCATCTTGACCTGTCATCGCATCGACTACGAGAAAGATTTCATCTGGATTGACAGCTTCTTTGATTCGTTGCAGTTCACCCATTAATCCTTCATCAACGTGAAGGCGGCCAGCTGTATCAATGATTACGTAGTCATGATGTTCTTCTTTCGCTTTCTCGATCGCATTTTTTGCGATATCAACTGGATCTGCCTCCGTGCCTTCTGCATGCACAGGCATCCCTAGCTGTTTCCCTAAGGTCTGGAGCTGCTGAATTGCTGCTGGACGATAAACGTCAGCTGCGGCAAGTAAAGGATTACGATTGTAATTCTTCCTCAACAAGTTCGCAAGCTTACCGGTGGTTGTTGTTTTACCGGCACCTTGCAGACCTACCATCATGATGACGGTCGGGGGGCGTTTTGCGACTGCTATTTTGCTTTCGTCGCCCCCCATTAAGTCGGTCAATTCTTCTTTAACGACTTTAATGATCTGTTGCCCGGGGGTCAAGCTTTCCATAACCTCCTGGCCGATTGCGCGTTCACGTATGCGTTTCACGAAGTCTTTTACGACTTTAAAGTTGACATCGGCCTCAAGGAGGGCGAGACGAACTTCCCGACTCATCTCTTTTACGTCTTGTTCGGTTACCTTCCCTTTGCCTTTGATTTTTTTAATCGTTTCCTGCAAACGGTCGGATAAACCTTCAAATGCCATCGAAGGACCCCTCCTAATCTAGTTCTTGTAATTGTGTGACCCAACGGCTGAAATGCTCTGGAAACTCACCTTTTTCGACTTCTGCTTCCATATCGCGCAGCACTTGTTGGCGTTTTTGAAACTTTTCATATAAATGCAGCTTTTTTTCGTATTCTTCAAGCATCGTCTCTGTCCGGCGAATGTTATCATAAACGGCTTGACGAGATACATCAAACGTTTCTGATATTTCACCTAAAGAGTAATCTTCTAGAAAATACAACTCCATATAGTTTCTTTGTTTAGGAGTCAGTAACGACTGATAGAAATCAAACAAATAATTAACTCGTGTCGTTTTTTCAAGCACGGTTAAAGCACTCCTTGTTAAGTGAAATACCTTTACAAAAGAATACTAACGGAGTCAGACGTATTGTGTCAAGGTCTACGCTTCATTTTCTTCCTCATCATATTCTTCGATCATGTCAGCAAAAAGACCATACACGAAGGCGTGAGCATCGAATGTTTCCAGGTCTGTTACTTTTTCACCTAACCCGACCAGTTTCACAGGAATGTCGAGTTCATTTCGAATTGCCAGCACAATTCCGCCTTTTGCCGTTCCGTCCAACTTGGAGAGAACAATCCCTGATACCTCCGTCGATTCAGAAAATGTTTTGGCCTGACTCATAGCATTTTGACCGGTTGTCGCATCCAATACAAGGAGAACTTCATGAGGCGCACCGGGTACTTCACGTTCGATCACTCGTTTCACTTTAGACAGCTCGTTCATCAAGTTCACTTTGTTCTGAAGACGGCCCGCTGTATCACAGATCAACACATCTGCGTTGCGGGATTTTGCTGATTTAATTCCGTCAAAAATAACGGCAGCAGGATCGCTTCCCTCACTATGCTTAACTACATTGACCCCTACACGGTCTCCCCAG
>NZ_JRNX01000134.1 GCF_000786645.1 Halobacillus sp. BBL2006 | reverse complement strand
TTTGCCTCCTCATTATGATTCAGCACTTTATCGGTAATATGGCCAATATGGCCTCCAAGGTCGACAGAATGGACACCGACTTCTATCGCTGTTTTGGCCACAATCTCATTGAAGGAGTAAAATAAAGCATTGATCACGACATCGAAATTTTGCAGAAATGCCGCTAATTCTTTAGTATTCCCTGCATCTACTTGATAGGCCTGAATCTTTGGTGAACCGATCGCTGAACATACCGCTTCCGCTCGTTTCACATCGATATCAGCGAGCCCGACCTTTTCTACACCTGCACTATGAACTAAATCTCGAGCCGCTTCTTTTCCCATCAATCCAGACCCTAGAACAGCTACTTTCATCGTCTGCACTTCCTCTCCAATGAATTACATAAGCCTCTACTCCACATCAATCTGAGCACGCTGGAGCTTGCCGCTGAAATCAACGTATACGGATTTCCATTCCGTAAACACATCTAACGCGGCCAACCCAGAATCCCGGTGGCCATTGCCCGTTCCTTTCGTGCCTCCGAATGGCAGGTGGATTTCCGCCCCTGTCGTTCCGGCATTGACGTAGACAATTCCTGTATCTAAATCACGCTGTGCCTGAAACACACGGTTGACATCGCGTGTGAAAATCGAACTGGATAATCCGTACTCCACGCTATTATTGATTTCAATCGCTTCCTCCAGGCTCTTAATTGGAATCAAGGAAACGACGGGACCGAATATTTCCTCCTTAGCAATACGCATGTCAGGAGAAACATCTGTAAATAATGTCGGAGCGAAGTAATGACCTTTGGCAAAGTGGCCGTTCTCCATGACGTAGCCGCCTGCCAAAAGCTTGGCACCTTCATTTTTTCCGATTTGAATGTAGCTTTTAATTTTTTCTAGACCGCCTTCATTAATAATTGGTCCAACTTTGATCGACTCATCTAGGCCGTTTCCAATCGAAAGCTTCGCCATTTCATTTAGCAAACGCTCTTCTAATTTGTCTTTTAAGCTTTCATGAACCATAACCCGACTGCAGGCTGTACAGCGCTGTCCGCTCGTTCCGAAAGCACTCCATAAGATCCCTTCGACCGCTAAAGAGAGGTCGGCATCCTCCATCACGATGACAGCGTTCTTTCCGCCCATTTCAAGGGAGACTTTTTTCAATTTCTGACCGCATTTCGAAGCAATGTTCCGCCCTACTTGATTCGATCCAGTAAACGAAATGACACGGATATCATCCTGTTCAATCATCGCTTCACCGACGCTCGACCCAGAGCCAAATACGACATTCACAACCCCATTAGGCAATCCTGCTTCTTCAAAAATCTTCGCAAGTTCATAGGCCATGATTGGTGTTTCGGTCGCAGGCTTCCATACGACGGCATTCCCAGCGACAACAGCCGGAAACGACTTCCACGTTGCAATCGCAATCGGAAAGTTCCACGGGGTAATGATGCCGACAACTCCTACTGGAGCGCGTACACTCATCGCAAATTTGTCCTTCAGCTCAGATGGCGTCGTCTGACCAAAAAGCCTTCGCCCTTCACCCGCCATATAGAAGGCC
>NZ_JRNX01000133.1 GCF_000786645.1 Halobacillus sp. BBL2006 | reverse complement strand
TTTATTCTTTTGTTTATTAATTGAATCCAAGGCGTGGCGCAGCTCTCCGAACGTTTCTAATTTTTCAAAGTTCATATTAGCCTGTACCGCTGCAGCAGCCATTTCCGTTTTTATCCCCGTAAGGATTGTCCTCGTGCCTAGAAGTTCAATCGTTTGAGTGAGATTATAAATGTCATTGATAAAAACTTGATTAAAGGTAGCTATTCCAGAAAAGTCTAGGAAAATCACACGCAGGCTGTAATCCTTGATTTTCTGCAACGTATTTTCCATGACCACTTCGAATCTCTCAGATGAAAATTCACCGACAAGAGGGACGACGGCCTGGGAATCATCGATGAGAACAACGGGAGTGGAGATAGAGTTCAGATTTCGTTCGAACTGTTCATGTTCTCTTTCTTTCAGTAGGTTATAGTTTTCTGTTGTGGCACGTATGGCGGCATCAAAGGCAAATACAATTTGTTCTGATACTTCCATTTCTTCTTCTACCTGAGCTTCATGAATTAAATCAGAGCCGCGCAGGTGTCTGAGTAGAGATAATCGGAAGACACACAATACATCGACGGTTTGCTTTAATAATAAACCTTGAGCGTAAAAATAATTCTCAGAATCATATCCAGGTTCTGCTGCATCGGTTTCCTCATCTGTACGGAGCAGACTTTTCGCTACCCGGTCTAACAGAGAACGGAGCATGTCGTAATGTTGGTTCAAGTCTTTCTTCGTGTATTTCAAAGTGAGTTCATCGAGTGTTGTAGGTAAAAGTTCATCGACCAGCATCGTTTGATTGTCATGAAAATATTCAGCCATTTTTTCATTCAAGTTCCTCAATGCGCTTCCTCCTATGTATAAGGTGCAGATTTATTTACCCTGGATTAATAATAGATAATCCCCCGCGCAAGGGGTTGAGTTTATTTTCAATATTCCCATCTCTATTTATGTTAAAACGAAAAAACTCCTAAGAGGAGCCTCTTAGGAGTTAACGGTTAAGATACACTTGTTTTCTCCCGGTTAGATGCAACGAAACGAATGAATTCATCGACGACGTCATCAATGAACTTAATCGTGCTTTCGTCTACAAGCTGACCGGACTCATCAACTTTATGTTGAACCTGGCCGACAAGAATTTCATTTCCAGGTAAAACACTTGCTCCCATTCCCGGGGCATTTAAAATTTGGCGAAGATGCATCTGTGCTCGGACTGTTCCGAGAACTCCCATCGTCGCCCCTGCAATGAAAGTTGGTTTTCCACTCATTTCTTTATTTCCTCGGGATAGCCAATCAAGTGCATTTTTCAAAACCCCTGGGATTGAATGGTTAAATTCAGGTGTCACAATGAGAAAAGCATCCACATCCGATAATTGAGCTTTGAAATTCTGAACGGAAGCTGGAGCTTCATTTTCAATATCCTGGTCATAATGGGCTAATTCACGGATAGGAACGATTTTGATATCCATGTGGTCTTTATAGCGATCACGAATGAACTTCGTCAACTTCATATTATATGAATCTTTACGAATACTTCCCACTAAAGCAGCAACTTTCAACATAAATTTGCGTCCTCCTTAGATAGTGAATCCTCTATCAATCATTATAAAAATCCAAAGAAACGGTTACGAATGATATGCTCATGTTTGCTATAATGTGGAAAAAGACTGGAAGAGGTGAAGCCAGGGAATGTCTGTACAATTGCAACCTTATGAGGAAAATTATAAAAACTCCATTCGGCATTTTTATTTACCAGAAGACCAGCTTTATTTTACGGCAATGCCGACAGAGTCCGTTGATTTAGCTGAGGGGGATCCTACCCGCCATCCGGTTACGATTTTAGCTGATGGAAAGCCTGTCGGAATGTTCGTCTTGCAGGACGGGCCAAGAGTCCAGGAATACACCCATCATAAAAATGCGCTATTATTAATCGCCTATATGATTGATCGTTCAGAACAAGGGAAAGGCTACGCGACTCACTCCTTAAGAAAACTCCCGAATTATATCCGTGAATATTTTCCTGAAATCTCTCATGTCGTGCTAGCTGTGAATATGAAAAATCATTCAGCACAAAGGGTATATCAAAAGTGTGGATTTGTTGACAAAGGGGAACGCAAGCTGGGTAAAAAGGGATGGCAGATGATATTAGAGCAATCATTTGAAAAAAACGTATAAATTATATTTTTTTCTTGCGTTTTCTACGTTTTACTAATAATATCAAGGGGAATCGTATTATAACCCCATAAGAAAAGGAGGTCCACCACGATGACTCTGCTCTATTCAAAAGCCCGTGAGCTGTTTGATGAGGACTTTAAGAACAGTCCGGAAGGCAAAGCGCAAGCCAAAACAAAAGGCATGAAGCGTACACGGTCTGGAAAGGTCTTATTCTCTTTCCGTAAGCAGAACAACAAGCGGAAATAACAGTATAAGTGGTGAAGGTAGCTATGAGAAGAAACAAAAAACGAATTAACATGTCGGAATACCTTAAAAAAGGAGTTCCGTGGATCAGCGCTCTAAGGGCAGACACTGTCACTTAAGCGCTGATTTTTTATGGGCATTTTTAGAGAAGTGTGCGGGTTTTCTTAAACAATCGACCAGGATTTAAAAATATCGACTTTCCATTCTTAAATAACTCCACAATATTCTAAAATAATTTTTTGTATTCTCAAATAACCCGTGGTATAGGTTTCATTTTACGGAGAAAAGGATACATGAAACGCTAAGGAGGCGAATCATTTTGACTATTTTTTCAAATGAAGCATTAAATAATCAACATATTCTTATTACCGGCGCTACAGGAGGAATTGGTTACGAAGCTGCTAAAGAAGTTGTTCGGGCTGGCGGAAATGTTGTGGTTACGGGGCGTAATGAAGAAAAATTATCAGCACTAAAAAACGAATGTGCTACGATTAATAAACAGGCAGCGATCGATGTGTGCGTAGCGGATTTGAATGATCCAGAAGATCGCGGCAGGCTGGTGGCTGAGGCTGTTGAAAAATCCGGAAAAATCACCGGTCTGGTGAATTCTGCCGGGATCATCGGCGGAAGGCCACTTGACCAGATGACGGAAGATGACCTTCGTTCAGTCATGGAACTCAATTATTTTTCCACGGTCATGCTAACACAGGAAGTTTATCAACATATGAAGAAGCAGAAGAAGGGGGCAATCGTGAATCTTTCTTCTTTATCAGGGCTTCGTGGCACTCACAGCAATATCGCTTATAGTGCTTCTAAATTTGCAGTGACTGGCTTTACCCAATCATTTGCGTTGGAAGCGATTGAGTACAACATTCGTGTGAATGCCGTATGTCCGGGATATGTAGATACGGCTATGGGACAGCAAGCGATCAAGAATAAAGGTGAGCGGGAAGGACGCAGCTATGAAGAGCAGCGGGAACTCGCAGAGAAAGGGATCCCATCAGGGAAGTTGAGCACACCGGAGGAAGTGGCACGCTCAATCGTTTATCTACTATCTGATGCCTCAGAAAACATTGTAGGCGAATCATTGAAAATATCCGGGGGAAGCGTTATGCGGTAATTTTTGTGGAAAAGGGAGTGAGGTTTGCTATGCTTTCAGAGCGTTACTCTAGACAACAACTTTTCAAACCCATAGGAGAAAAAGGCCAGCAGCAACTATCAGAAAAGCATGTGTTAATTATTGGTGCAGGGGCTCTTGGTACAAGCAGCTCTGAGCAGCTAGTCCGTGCAGGAGTAGGCCGTCTGACCATCGTGGATCGGGATTACGTCGAAGTAAGTAATCTGCAGCGTCAGCAGCTTTTTTCTGAGAAAGATGCCCTTGAGCGGTTACCAAAAGCAGAGGCTGCTAAAAAACGCTTATCAGAAATCAATTCAGATGTTTGCGTCATATCAAAAGTAGAGGATGTCCAGAGGGAGGAACTGGAAGGTTTAATCCAGGGTGTGGACCTGATTTTAGATGCGACTGATAATTTTGAAACTAGGATGCTCATCAACGACATGTCTCAAAAACATCAGGTCCCATGGATTTACGGGGCATGTGTAGGAAGTCATGGAATGAGCTATACCATCATCCCCGGGATCAGTCCTTGCCTGAATTGTCTCATGGAAACCGTACCACTTGGAGGGGCTACCTGTGATACGGTCGGAGTGATTAGTCCGGCTGTTCAAATGGTTACTGCACACCAGGTCACCGAAGCCTTGAAACTTTTAGTCGGTGATACTCAATCTCTCTATGAAAAGTTAATCACATTTGACTTATGGAATCATCACTATACAGGGATAAAAGTATCCAGAGCGAAGAATCCAGAGTGCCCTTCCTGCGGTTCCAATCGTACGTTCCCTTTCTTATCTGCTGAGAATCAAACGAAAACGGCTGTTCTTTGTGGAAGGGATACTGTACAGATCCGTCCGTCAATGCATAAAAATCTTGATTTGAATGAACTGAGAGAACGACTAAAAGGCGGAGAAATCAAGCAGAACCCGTTTCTATTATCTTATGAAAATAATTCCTTCCGGATGGTGTTCTTCACAGATGGCAGGGTCCTTGTTCATGGAACAAAGGATGTTAATGAAGCCAAATCGCTATTTCATAGAATCGTTGGAGGGTAAGAGATGATTACAGTAGAAAAAGCAGGGCGGGAACATGTGAAAGGAATCATCGACGTATGCACCAAAGGATATTGGTTCACCTATCAAGAAACGCATTCTGCAGAGTACATACGACGAGTAGTAAACGAGTTTTATAATGAAGAACGTGTGATGAGGGAAGTAACAGAGACAACAAGGGATTGGGGAGGCTACTTTGTCGCTCTTGATGGAGGAAATGTTGTCGGAGCCTGCGGGGGCGGGATGACAGGAGAAACAATAGGCGAAATTTTTGTCCTTTACATCGATCCTCAGCGGAGAAATGAAGGAATCGGCAGTGCTTTACTGCATGCACTTACTCAGCAGCAGCATGAATACGGAGCGATCGAACAATGGGTGTCTGTTCAAAAAGGAAATATTAAAGGCATTCCCTTTTATCAAAGAAGGGGTTTTAAAGAAAAAGGTATTCAGCAAGGGTACGCCAATAAAGAAGAAGAATCATATCTCTCTATCCGTTTTGCTAGGCCGTTAGTTTGACTCGTGTTTGCCATCCTCTCAATTCGGGAACTATGGATAATAACTACATCTCTAAGAGGAGGCTCATAAATGGGACGTTTAATTAAACGCGTAATGAAGTATGGACCGATCGTTTATCCACTAATTAAGAAATTCATGCGGAAACGCAGAGGAAGATATTAGAAACGGTGCCTATTAAGATAGGCACTTTTTTTCCGCATTATGGTAAACTTATACATAGAGAAGCTTCTGATTAGCACGAAGGAGATATGCTTATGAATCGCTGGGATTCTACACCAATCATCCGCTTTTTTGGAGGTCGGAAATTACTTTACATACTAGGTGTTCTGTTGATTATTGGATTGAATATCCTTGTCTATGCGCAAGTCGGTTTTATCTTTCATCCCTTGCTCGTTTTTATTGAAACTGTAGCACTGCCCATTATTTTAACTGTAGTCGTTTACTACTTGTTGAGACCTATCATCAATTTGATGGAGTCTTGGAGGATCAAACGGATTTGGGCAATACTGATTACCTTACTGATTGTCGTAGGGCTAATCACCCTGTTGATTGTTTTGATCATTCCTTTCTTAGAAAAGCAGTTCGTCAGTCTTGCAGAAGAATTGCCGAGATATTTACGTGATTTGATTAATACAATGGACCAGTGGCTGCGTGACTCCTTTTTGGGAAGTTACTACAGTAACTTATTTCAAGACGTGGATGGATTACTGAATCAATTGCCAGACTTGGGGAATTACGCTACACAAACGGTTGAAGGCATTACCGTTTTCATCACCACAGTGACAAACGTAATCATCGCTCTTATCACTCTTCCATTCATTCTTTTCTATCTGCTGAAAGATGGGCACAAGCTGCCTGCGAAGATTATCAGTTTGTTTCCGCCAAAAGTGAGGACGGAAGTTGACAGTATTTTTAGAGGCATCGATCACCAGTTAAGTGCTTATATTCAGGGTCAGATCATTGTCAGTTTTTGCATTGGTGTCATGATGTATATTGGATTTTTAATCATCGGACTGGATTACGCACTGTTGCTCGCTGCTATTGCAAGTGTGACAAGTGTCGTCCCTTATCTCGGACCGATGATCGCGATTACCCCAGCGTTAATCATTTCTATTGTAACTTCGCCGTTTATGGTTTTGAAACTGGCGTTCGTGTGGACCGTTGTTCAACTGCTTGAAGGAAAGTTCATTTCACCACAGATCATGGGAAAAAGCTTGCATATTCATCCAGTTACGATTATTTTCGTATTATTGACAGCGGGTCATTTATTCGGAGTGATTGGTATCATATTGGCTATACCAGGGTACGCTATTTTGAAAGTATTCGTCTCCCATATGTTTTGCTGGTTCCAGCGAAGGTATAATCGTTTTACGGAAGAAGAAGACCAATACCAAATTCCAGAAAAATAGAAGAGGAGCAGCTGCTCCTCTTCTATTTTTGTTTCTTATTCTATGGGTGAACATTCCATCTGAGTGATGGTCACACCTGGGGCTACTTCTACTTCATCTGTATGATGGAACCCATGCTTTTTGTAGAGTTCAATGGCTGGAGTATTCTTTGCTCCGGTTTGAACAATTATTTTATGACTCGGATGGGCGTCTCTTAAGAATGAAAGCAAACATTGTCCCACCCCTTTTCGGAAATGATCAGGGTCGACCATCAAACGGTTAATATAAATCCGATCGTTCGTTTCTTCATAAGAAAGTACGCCAACGAGCTCCTGCTCGAGAATACATCCAATGAAGGTTTCATTAGAATCCATGATCGCTTCCTTGGAATCTTGTAATGGAGGTAAATCTTCAAAATCAATCAGCTCAGCTTCGATTTTATATGAACGAAGTTGAATATCAAAAATGTTGCCAGCAGTCTCTGATTGGGTATGTTGGATGAAGCGGATGTCCACCAAATCATATCCTTTCTCTATAAGGTTTCTATAATATTCCATGTGGGCTGCGTTTATATATTATTTATTCTAACAAAAATCGACAGGAGTGTGGGTTCGATGAGTTATGTAGCGAAAATGAGAGCTTCAATCGGGCATGAAACGTTGTTCACGGTGGGATGCGGAGTCATTATAGAAAAAGACGAGCATATTCTGTTACAACACCGCTCGGACCTGGATAAATGGTATGAACTGGGTTGATTCAGAATGGGAGAAGTGACGTTTCCTCAAAATAAAGCCTCCATTCAACCTCTGAAATCCTTAGGGTTTTATAAGGAAGGAATTTTGAGAGGTTATTTATATCAACGGCAGAAAAATCATGATGCTTACGTGTTTTCCCTGCTGAAAATAGAATATGCTAGATGATAGAAAAACAGTCCACTCGAGAAGGGCGGACTGCTTTATTTTTGGAGAATACAATTGTTGAAGAATAGAACCTAACCTGAAGGGAAAGTACCCTAACTAAGAATTAAAACTTCCCGTGCGAAAAAAGAAGCCTCTTAAACCATCCAATACGTAATTAATGATAGCAGTACCGAAGTAATCATTAATAAGAGCATGGGTTTCAATGCTTTCTGTCTAACATCTTTTACACTAACACTAAGACCAAGTCCGACCATCGCCATGGTCAGTAGAAAAGAGGTCATTGTAGAGATCCCATTCATCATCTCGTCTGATATAACGAAAAAGCGCCCCTCTATATAACTCCCAAACAAGCTCATCAGAATGAAGCCAATTAAAAACCAGGGAAATGTGATTTGGTTCCCTTCTTCTTGTTTCCCTTTCCTTTTCATGACCCAGATTAAGAGCAAACTAAGCGGGACTAATAGAAAGACTCGTCCCAGTTTTCCTAGCAACGCCATGCCCAAACCGTCTTCCCCGGCAGGCGCCCCGGCTAAAGCGACATGGGCCACTTCATGTAGACTAAGCCCTACCCACATGCCATAAGCTTCAGCGTCAAATGGAAGGAGCGGGCGAATGATTGTATAACCCACAGCAAATAATGTTCCAACGATGGAAATAATACCCGCACTTATAGCGGTATCTTCCTCCTTCGCTTTCAGGATGGGGGAGACAGCAGCAATCGCTGATGCTCCACAAACACCGGTTCCGATACCGAGCAAAACCGAGAGCGAATCATCGGCTTTAAATAAACGAGCTAATAATATCATAAGACCGATAGAAAAACAGATCACTAGAAAATCTCTAAGCAAGAGAGGCGCTCCCTCTTGTAAGATGACTCCGATATTCAGTTTCAAACCAAACAGGATAATCGCCAATCGCAGCAATTTTTTCGCGGAAAATTGAATGCCATTGCGAATAGGTTCTGGATAGCCGAAGAAATGACGGTAGAAGACAGCCAAGAGAATAGCTACAGCTAGTGGTCCGATTTTATTGATATAAGGCAGGGAAGCAAGTATGAATCCTGCCCAAGCCAAGACCGCTGTAAATCCCATTCCTAATAGAAGCGGTCGGTATGATTGTATTCGTGATGATAGCAATTTGATTCACCTTTCGTTCCTTTTTGCACCTCTTACACTATACGTCCACACTTAACATTAGTAAAATAAAACTTTATAATATCAATTATTAATAATATTAATGATAAAGGGTGAAACCTATGGATTTTGAAGCGATGAAAACATTCGTAACTGCTGTGGATTTGCAAAGCTTTACAAAGGCTTCTCAACGTCTGAACCTATCTCAGCCTACCGTCAGCTTTCATATCAAAAGTTTAGAGAATTATTTCAATTCGACTCTGATTGATCGATCACCCAAACGATTCAAGATTACTCAGACAGGAGAGCTCGTTTACCAGAGAGCGAAGCAAATCTTAGCAGTCATTGATAAGGCTAAGAACGAAGTGTATGAATTTCAAAATCAAATGCGTGGGAATATCCATATTGGTGCAAGTTACACGGTAGGGGAGTATATTTTACCTTCTATATTGAAAGTGTTTGATGAGTTATATCCTGACGTTGATCTTCATGTAAGAATCGCCAATTCAGAACGGATTAACCGTGCTATTCAGCTGCACGAATTGGATGTAGGTTTAGTTGAGGGACAAGTGAACCATCAAGGATTGGCTTCCACACCTTTCTCTGAGGATGAAATGGTTGTCATTGTTCCTCCCGGCCATCCAATCCGGGATCACGATTCTGAATCGTTTCAGCCTATTCAAAATCAAACCTGGATTTCGCGGGAAGTCGGTTCGGGCACTAGGGCTATGCTTGATTTAATGATGGATTCTTACAATATTTCTCCAAAGAAACTGATTACGATTGGAAGTAACCATGGAGTTGTGCAGGCAGTGAAAGAAGGGTTAGGGTTTTCGTTTATTTCCAAGACCGTCGTGGAAAATACGGGTGCTGAGAACCTTATCGTCCGTTTGCCTTATATTAAACCGATGACGCGCTACTTTTCCATCGTCACTCCTGAGAATAAAGAAGAGATATCCAAAAATGTCAAGGTTTTCGTTGATCAATTGACAAAATTATACTCATTAAAATTGTCATAAAATAATAAAATTCACTCATGAATTTTTCTGTTATGATGGGGGTGATGAGAGAAGGGATTGTATGGAACTACGCCGATATCGTCCGGACGATTTAAGAGAAATCCTGAGCTTGATTCAGGAAACAATTCATGGGGTGAATAGCTGTGATTATGATGAACAACAAATCAGAGCTTGGGCTGAAGGATTCAAGAATTTGGCCAAATGGCAAAAGCGTCTAGCCTATTCAGAAACCTGGGTAGCGGTTCAAGGTAAACAATTGATAGGGATATCCAGTTTGCTGGAAGAAGAGTTGTTGGATCTCTTGTTTGTCCACAAGAATTTCCAGCATCAAGGGGTTGCTGGGAAATTACTGAAATGCATGGAAAAACAAGTGATTCAAGCAGACAGAGTTCTTCTGAAGACCGAAGCTAGTTTGACGGCTAAACCTTTTTTCACTGCTCGAGGATTTGAAGAGTTAGAGGAACAAACGAAGATGATTCGAGGAATACCCATTAAAAATTTTCGAATGTGTAAAAAGCTGAATAGATGAACCTCTTAAAGGGTATTGAGGACTATACCTAATAAATGAAACGTTTTCTCGGACCCGGACGTATTACAGATATCGAAACGAAATGGTGTGGTTTCGAGCCAAATCTTTTTTCAAACACTGAGGTGAAATCATGAAGAGCCTAGACCAGATTGTCGAATACTTAAAGACGCTGGGAGTAGAAGTGGAGAAGGTTTACAAAGCACCGAAGGAAGAGACGAGATAAGCAGAGCAGAGAGTTCTTCAATCACAATTGAATACGATTCCATATTCCAATAAAGAAGGTATGTTTCCTGTGCAGAAACATACCTTCTCGTTATGCGGTTTTTTGTTTTGTGATTTCAATAAATAATGGGTTTCTGGATTGCAGGAAAGCCCAAACTATACCAAGCAGCACAGGTACAAGCATAAAGAGAAATACATAATTCGCTCCATAGGAAGCTGCGAAATAGCCGAAAATTGGTCCTGTGATAACGACCGAAGCTTGATTGCATAGCATGCGGAAGCTCGACATCCGTCCGTGAAACTCTTTCTCAGTTGCCATTTGCTGGACGGACTGCAAAAGTGCGCGCACTAAAGAAGTACCTACACCTACACATACAACACCTATAAAAGCCAACAGAGTCTGGTTGGTTACCCCCATCACGAATAAACCTAAAGCCATAGTTAATAGAGACCAAATGGCTAAATGGTTTTTGCATTTCATCCACCACCAAGTCCCCAGGAGCCCTGCTGTGATTCCTCCTACAGAAAATGTTGCATCTAACAGCCCGTATATTGTAGAGGATTGTTGTAAATAGCCACTGGTGTACACGGATAGGAATCCAAGTGTCGTGTGGAAGGTGAGTTGGCCGAGCATCATCATTACAAACAGGCCATACAACATTCGATGATTCTTCAAGTACACGAACCCTTCTTTTAACTCCTTCCAAAAAGAGGAGGAAGTAGAAGCAGCTGTCCTTGGCTGAGGTTCGTATGAGAGAAGGGAGATGGAGATCCATGCTCCGGCATACAGACCAATGACCACCATCAAAGATGTTTCCACTGCTAACCATCCAGACAAAAGCCCTCCAATGCCGGCGCCGACCAAGCTTCCCCCAATGGTAGATGATCCAGATAAAGAAAATATTCGTGGCAGCGCTTCTTTACGAAATACTTCAGCGACAAGTGCTTGGAGTGAGGGGCGGAATAGGGAGCCTGCGGTCTGGAGAATCATGTGCGTCCCTATCATGACCCAAGGGTAAATCCAATTCAGGAGAAAAGCTCCAAAAAGCACGATTAAGAAAAGAATGCTTGTTCCCCCCGCTATAATAGCGAGAAGTTTACGGTTGTAACGGTCGACAATGACACCAAAGACTAGATTCGAGAATAATCCGGGTAAAAACCCGAAACTGACAAAAAGGCCAGTGTAGAGAGCATCATTCGTCCATTGAAACAAAAACCAGGTAATAAGTACAAAATACATCGCTCTTCCACATTCATATAGAAAATAGCCGGATAGCAGACGGAAAGTTTGGAGCCGGTTCATGTTCAAACCTTCTTTCGTTATTAGCTAATATTATCATATACCAAATTTAGGAATAAGGATAATATTGAGTTATTATAAAAAGTGATAAGCAATAGTTATTGAGGGGTGGAAAAGTGAAAATTGAAGATTATCGCTTGTTAGTAGAGCTCAAAAAATATGAAACCATCCGATCGACGGCGAAAAAAATACTTATCTCTCAGCCAGCAATTACTCAACGATTAAAGTATATTGAAGACTATTTTGGAGGCAGGATTTTTTTGCGGACGCCTAAGCAGCTCGTGCCAACGGCGTTTGGTGAGGTTATCCTTGAGCACGCCATGAACGTCTTGAAAAACGAAGATGTTTTACGCAACAGGCTGTCTCAGGTCAGCGCAGGTGTTTCAGGCACACTTTCAATTGGGGCCTCTTCGCTTTTCAGCCAATATTTCTTACCGGAAGTATTAGAAGTGTTTACGGGAAAGTATCCTGACGTTACCGTTGATCTTGTAACAGGTGTAAGCGAAGAAATCCGCCAGTCCTCGGATGATTTTCATGTAAGTGTTGTAAGAGGAGAGCCTATCAAAAATTATACCTGCAAGAAGTTATTCAGTGATCCTCTTCACTTGTTCGATACGATGCCTTTGGATAAAGGAGAAGAGCGCCCCTTTATTGAATTCAAGAGTGACCCAGGTTTTCAACGATTATTAGAAAGCTGGATGAGCAGCCAAAAGCATATCCGCTTCAGACGATCTATGAAAGTTGATCACTTCGAAACAGCCAAACAAATGATGAAGCGAGGTCTAGGCATGACCGTTCTTCCCGAAAGTATTAGTTTAAAAGAAAAGGCTACGTACGATCATCTTCCATTATTGGAAGGAAATCGACCTTTTTCACGTGAAACATGGGCATGTATGAAATCGGAAATGAACCAACTGCCGCAGGTTCGTGCTTTTATGGATCATATAATGGCGAAAAATGTCTGGAAGGAGGAGAAGGATGGAGCATAAACTGATTAACATTGTACACGATCATCCATACTTGACCCGTCTTTTCGATGTGTGTGATTCTCACTTTTCAAACTATTACATCGGAGCCGGTGTTATTACTCAAACCGTATGGAACCATCTTCACGGATACCCTCTCACCTATGGAATCGGTGATGCTGACATCATTTACTACAATTCAGAAGAGGACAAAGATCGAATAAAAGAAAAGCAGATAGAATCTGTCATAAAAGCCGAATTAGCCACGTTTCCTTTTGACATTGATGTGACGAATGAAGCATTCGTCCATCATTGGTATGAGCAGAAATTCCAGAAACGGATTTCACCTTATTCTTCCTGTGAAGAAGCGATCGAGTCATGGCCAACGACAGCATCGGCTGTAGGCGTCCGTCGTAAGAGGAACGGTTATGATGTTTGCGCTCCATTTAGTTTGCAGGATTTATTTCACATGGTCATTCGTCCTAATAAAGCCCTGGTAACAGAAGAAGTCTACTATAATAAAGCAAGAAAATGGAAAGCCAAATGGCCTAAGCTCCAAGTGATCCGCTGGTAGTATCCTTTTGCTACCATTGGATATTTTTATCGATTCATTTTATTATAATAGTATTCATTCATATCAAAAGGGGATTGTTTGCCATGAATCAACTATCATTTGATAAATTAGAAGAAATTCAACAGAATGAATTCATTAAAGCAGCCATTGACCGTGTTGGGGCTGGAGTTGTTATTACAGACCCTGAACAAGAGGATAACCCGATGATCTATTGCAACAAGGGATTTGAAGAATTGACAGGCTACTCTTCATCTGAAATCCTAGGTAGAAACTGCCGTTTCCTGCAAGGAGAGGACACGAGCTCTACACAAGTGGAAAAAATCCGTACAGGCTTAAAAGAAGGTCATTCTGTTCAAGTAGAGTTAAAAAACTACCGTAAAGACGGGTCAATGTTCTGGAATGAATTGCAAATCTTTCCGGTTTATTTAGAAAAAATGGATCAGATATTCTTTGTTGGAGTGCAAAAAGATGTAACCCATCGTCGCCAACAAGAAGAGCTGATCGGACACTATCTTTCAGAAGTAAAGCGTTTATCCACTCCGATCGTTCCTGTAGAGAACGGGATCTCCGTTCTGCCGTTAGTTGGAACAGTAGATGATGAACGCCTGCATCAAATGCTGGACGCGGTCAGTCATCATGTTAAAGAATCGAAAGAAGATTATTTGATTCTGGATATGTCTGCTGTTCATTCCTACAATGAAGATGTACATATGGGAATATATCAAATGAATCAACTGCTGGATTTGATGGGAACGACCCTTGTGATTACAGGGATAAATCCCTCTTTTGCTATACAAAGTGCTCCTTATGCCGACTTCAGTGAGCTATCATTACAGACTTATGCGTCTGTCAAACAAGCTCTGCAAGCTATCCAAATATAACTCTATCCCGACATCATACCGGTGTCGGGATTGTTTATGGTTAAAAAAGGGTAATCTATTCTACATTGGATCCACGGAAAGAGATTGGTGAAAAGCCTACCCGTTTGGTATGATTTAAACTAAAGATGAATGCAGGAGTGAATCGAATGATAGATGTGTTTGAAGCTTGGATAAAAAATGATCGACACCAGCGCTTATTTGAAAAAGCGGAAAGGATTGCTGAAGAAGCCAGAGACCATGTGAAAGAAACAGACCGGAATGCAGTATTTTCCCCTAAAACATTAAAGGTCATCAAACAGGAAGGTTATCCTTCTTTAACGTTACCCGTGGGATATGGGGGGGAAGACCTGTCGTTATATGAGTTTCTTTTGCTTCAGGAAAGAATTGCAGAAGGGGATGGAACTGTTGCTCTGTCCATAGGCTGGCATTTAGGAATTATGATGGAACTTAGCCAAGATCAGCTATGGAAAGAGAAGCAGTTTGACCGGATTGCAAAAGAGGTGGCTGACGAGCAGAAGGTCGTAAATCGGGCAGCAACAGAGCCTGCCACAGGAAGCCCGACCCGAGGTGGAGTGCCTGAAACGAAAGCCGTACGTAATGGTGATGAGTATATTCTTACAGGCCGGAAGACGTTTACCTCGATGGCTGATCATTTAGACTATTATATCGTATCGGCATACGTAGATGATTTGGATACCGTCGGCTGGTTCCTCATCGATCGTCATCAACCTGGGGTGTCTGTCGAGAAAACGTGGGATACCTTAGGTATGCGTGGAACTGAAAGTGACGATTTAGTTTTGAACGAAGTTGAACTGAATGTCGAGGATCTCGTAGAAGTGAAGTCAGAAGGTAAACCTTCGCCGAAAGGTTGGCTTTTGCATATTCCTGCTTGTTATTTGGGGATTGCCGTAGCGGCAAGGAATGATGCCATTAAATTTGCCAAGAATTTTCAGCCGAATAGTTTGAATACACCGATTGCTGAAGTAGCTCACATTAAAGACAAGATTGGAGAAATGGAATGGAAACTGCTTCAGGCACACTCTTTCATGTATGCCACAGCCAAGAAATGGGATCAAGAACCTCACCAGCGTAAGCATATGGGACCAGAGCTGGCCGCTGTTAAACTAGCGGTTACAAATGTTGCCACAGAAGTCGTAGATTTGGCCATGCGTATTGCTGGAGGACGTGGATTATCGAAGCAGTATTCTTTTGAAAAATATTATAGGGATGTAAGGGCAGGGTTGCATAACCCACCAATGGATGATGCAGTTGTCAGTATGCTGGCGAAACGTGCTATAGAATAAAATATAAGAGGGTACCCGTTATGGGTACCCTCTTATTAATTGATCTTATTTTTAGGCATCCAGTTCGTACGTCGCTAAACAGTCGCCTCCACACTTGGGCCCTCAGGAGGAGGGTCAGTTCGACGTTGCAACAGGATGTTGTGTTAGTAGTCGAACTTCATCTGTTATCCGGTTTCGAGGGGCAGACCTTAGGGACATAAGCACTCCACCTCTGTGAAGAAAGATTACTTCACTGAGGTGATTCGCTTATTCTCGTCAGGTCTACCAGCCCCACTCCACACTTAATTATCAGCGAGTAAGTCGGCGAATGCTTTTGCGTAAGGTGGTAAATCAGGCGGCCTGCGGGCAGAGACGATGTGTTCGTCCTGTACAACGGCTTCGTCATACCATGTAGCACCGGCATTTTTCATGTCATCTTTGATGCCTGGAGTGCTTGTTACTTTACGCCCTTGTAAAATGTCAGCGGAAATAAGAACCCAGCCAGCATGACAAATTTGACCGATCGGTTTTCGTTGTTCATCCATGTGGCGGACCATTTCAAGTACCTTGTCATAACGGCGGAGTTTATCCGGTGACCAGCCGCCGGGAACGAGAATACCATCATAATCGGCTGGATTGATATCATCAAAAGCGTAGTCAGCTTTTGCAGGTACACCGTATTTACCACCATATTCTTTTCCGGCTTCTTCTCCGACGAGGTGAACAGTCGCTCCCTCTTCCTGAAGGCGGAGCAGCGGGTACCATAGTTCTAAATCTTCAAAGTCTTGGCTGACAAGTGCAATCACTTTCTTATTTTCTAAACGCATATCGATCCTCCTTTAGATTTGCTGATTATAGTGTATCAAACCCTTTTTGGCGATTCGAATGTTTAGATACAACGAGGACCCACCAGATGAGTATGGGCTGGAATAATGGACGAATCCACAAGGCTGTCAATGAAGTTTCTTCACTCCAAGGTGCCGGGATTCCATAGATGGCCGCGTAAATATTCGCGGGTAAGACAATGATCAGAAAAGCGGCAGTGGCGAACCCTGCTGCTCTCCTTGTTTGCGGGAAGACAAGAAGAAGGGCCAGCAGCCATTCCGTAATGCCCGTTACATAAATAATGACAAGCTTAAGTGGAACCCAGTCCGGAAGCATCCTGGCAAATCCGTGATCATAAATAAAATGAGTGACACCAGCATAAAACAAGGCAACGGAAAAAATATAAAGTCCTATCGCTCTAAATATTTTCATAGGTTCACTTCCATTCAAAAAAGGATTGAAACTTTTGAATGACATCAATCGTACATACATGGTAGTCCTTAGGAAATGATTCAAAGTGTTGATGTTCATTCTGTTAAGTAAGGTATAATAGGCGTTAAGTTTAGCATAAGGTTAAACGGAATTTGATTCTACCATAAGGGGTCGAGATGTATGAAAAAAAGAATAAGTCTTCTAGTACTCGTCATGCTTCTTATTTCTAGTGTGATTGGATCCAAGGTAAGTTTTGCTTCTACTGGAGATCAAGGCATGAATGAAAAACTTGGATTGCCAATTGTCGTCTATGGAGAAGCTTTATCTGATTCACAAAAGGCTGAAGTAGCAGACCTGTTGAAGGTCGATCAGCATGACCAGGTGGATGAGTTCACTGTCAATGGACAGGATTTAGCGAACTATATCGGAGGAAATCCGAATTCTAATATGTATTCATCAGTGAAGATCCTTCACAAGGATAATGGAGAAGGTCTCACGATAGATATTGTAACACCAGATAACATCACACAGGTAACAAAAGAAATGTATTCAAATGCCCTCCTTACAGCAGGTGTTGAAAATGCAGAAGTACTTGTTGCCTCCTCTGTAAAAGTAAGTGGACACTCTGCACTTACAGGTATTTATAAAGCCTATGATGCCAAAGGCGTTAAGCTGGATGAGGATCGTATGCAAGTTGCAAGTGAAGAGCTGGATGTAGCGACTTCTCTTGCCGAAGAAGAGGGAGTCGACAAGGATAAAATCAGCGAACTGCTGACGGAAATTAAAAAGGCGATTGCCGAGCAAGATCCAGCTACTCGCGAAGAAGTTGAAAAAATTGTTGAAGAGCAACTGCAGTCTTTGAATATTGAACTTAGCCCGGAAGATCGTCAGCGGTTGACTGACTTGTTTGAACAGATGCGTAATCTCAATATTGATTTCGATCAAGTACGAAATCAGTTAGACGATTTGACTGGAAGCATCCAAGATATAATTAATGATGATGGCTTCTGGAACAGCTTGAAATCAGCTGTGCAGAACTTTTTCCGTTCATTAAGCAACTTTATTTCATCTTTATTTAATTAGAGGCTATATTAAACGGTAGATTTGTTTTTTGTGATAGATTAATTACAGTAATATACTACTGAAGGTTATTCAGCAAACGTGCAGAATTCTGGAAGACTCGATTCCGAGGTGTTTCTCGGGTCCTTTACTGGTATGTGAAGGAGGTGGTCGGGGAAATAACTCACTTTCCGTGGGCGTACGGAGAGCCTCCTCAGGCTGCGCCGAAGCCACTGAAAAAGTGTTGTATTAACAGAAAGGTAG
>NZ_JRNX01000132.1 GCF_000786645.1 Halobacillus sp. BBL2006 | reverse complement strand
TCAGTTTTGCCGTAATAGCGTTTTTTAATTCTGGGACTCCACCAGCAGGAGTATACTTTGTTTTCCCTTCATCCATCGCACGTTTCGCAGCTTCTAAAATATAGGATGGAGTATTAAAATCCGGTTCTCCAGCGCCTAAGCCGATTACATCGTGACCTTCGGCTTTTAATGCTTTGGCTTTGGCTGTGATAGCCAATGTACTTGATGGGGTTAGTGATTTTACGCGAGTAGCTAGTTGCATAGTTATTCACTCCTTCAATTAATTCTGCCTAAAGGCAAATCTCTGATCAAAACTTTCTCCTGATAATTTAAAATAATCCAATACATAACGGTTTTTTTCATCAATATAAGTGATTTCATACACGGGTTGATTCTCTTCATATGCGTATTGAATATATTTAAAATTACATCCTTCACATTCTTGGGCCCACTTTTCCCTCAGTTCAGTTTTCAAGATAATTTTTTCATTAAAAACCTCGTCTAAGATTTGTTTATTCTTGAGGTCTACAAAGATAAGTCCTGAATCTCCTTGACTAGTCTTTCCTTCAACGATATGTATCGCTTTTGCACCTCGATAAACAGAAATTCGATCAACGTCAGCCAAATCCGTTCGGTCCAACGCCAGTTGAGAAGCTTCTTCTTGTCCAGCTGTACGATCCTGATTAATTTCGAAGTACATCCAACTAACAAATGCACCTGCAAGAATTAAGAGTACAGCAAGAACCAAAGTTGCCCACTTCACCCAACTAGGTACGGTAAATCGTGAAGACTGCGGTTTGATCGTCCTCATCATCTAAAGCCAACCCAAACATTAGATTTTGTTCCTTCAGCGTGCGATTCAACGAATCCACTACTTTGTATAAGTCATCAGATTTTTTAATACGTACAGTTGATAACGTTTCTACTCTATTATCCAATTTAAAACCTCCAAAAGTCGTCCGTGATAGCTATTCGTCTATTTGACTCGCTCTACATTATAACAGGTAAGATGAGATAAGTTGACCAGTAATCTACAACCACTTGTCAATTTCATCGATTAATTCTCGAGTTGGACTGAATGTGACAGGTACATCAGGAATCGAGGAAAGAAAATACTTCCCATATTTCGCCTCCATTAAACGCTGGTCACACACGAACACGACACCGCGATCTGTACTAGAACGGATTAGGCGGCCAAAGCCCTGCTTGAAGCGAATGATCGCATGAGGTAGAGATCTCTCCATGAAAGGGTTGTAACCTCCATCTCTAAGCTTTCTGTCTTTCATAGATTGAACAGGCTGATGAGGCGGCTGAAAAGGAAGCCTGACGATCATTAAACAGGATAAGTCATCTCCAGGTATGTCTACTCCTTCCCAGAATGAACTCGTACCAAGCAATATTGACTGCTCAAATGCCTGAAAATTCTTCTTTAACCGATCCCGGCTGCCACTCGACACTCCCTGTGCAAAAACCATAAATTCTTCAGGGTCAACGAACTCCTTTAGTAGTGTGTACGTCTTCTTCAGCATCTCATAAGATGTAAACAGGACGAGCATTCTTCCTTTTGTCACTACAGCTGTGGAGTATATCGCCTCACTGATAGCTTCTATGAATTCCTCAGGTTGAGACTTAACATTCGGAAAATCGTTCGGTACCATCAACTTGACTTGCTTTTCGTACTCGTAAGGTGATGGATAACTAACTTCATCTATATTCTTAAAATCTGCTAATCCCAGAGTTTTACGCATATAGTTAAAAGATCCGCTCGTCGTCATTGTAGCACTTGTTAGAACGACACTCTCTTTTTCTGAAAAAAGTCTTTCGTTCAGGAGCTCAGCAACATTCAAAGGTTCTTTAAATAAGTAAACGGCATTCGTTGCTCCTTCTCCCTCTATCTCGATCCACTTCACTTCATTCGTATTATTAAAGTCAAAATAGCCTATTAACTGCTCTCGCACCTCATTACAATAATGAATTTGAGTGTCTAATCTTGATCTGAGTATTGCGATCGATTGATTTTCATTTAGCTGTTCTGAAGCATATAGATAATCACGAATTTTTTCCATGCCTGCAATTAACTTTCTCAAAGCAGCTAAGAACCGTTGGCACATTTCATTAGCAATACTATAGAAACCATAATCTTTATCTTCGTTTAATAAATATTGAATTCTTCCAACATCACTCTTAGCTTTTTCTCTTTTTTTCTGCTGCTTGACTCTCTGAAAAATAAACCTAGAAAAGTGGTTCAGTTCTTCTTTTGCTTCATCAACAATAAATTGGCACTTGTCCAATTCACTATAAATCGACTCTGTTATCTTCAAATGTTTGTAAACCCGCTTTTTGAAAATCTCAGAAAACTGGGTCAACTGTCTTTGGAGTTCTTTATAGTTCAGACGCACGCCAAAGTAACGGCTTGCCACTGCATCTAAATGGTGAGCTTCATCAATAATTACATAGTCATAAAAGGGCAGGCGCTGTTCAGAACTAATAATGTCCATACATAGTAGGGCATGATTGGTAATTATAACATCAGCTTGATCTGCTCTTTGCTGAGCCCAATGAAAGAATGAATCCTTTCCGATATCCAACTCCACTTTTTTTGTAGATTGTTCTGACGAAACCTTGTACCAAAATTGCTTGCCATTCGACGGGAGTTGAATTTCATCGATGTCCCCCGTTGACGTCTCTAATAACCAAACCAGCAGCATGGCTTTCGTTAGGGCAATATCGTAATTGTCATGATGAGATTGTTCCAATTCATAACTGAAGTGGACTAGGCTAATATAATGACTTCTTCCTTTATAAAGTACAGCTTTGATCTCCCTATCCGTCATCTTCGCTAACAAAGGAATCTCCTTTTCCAACAATTGCTTTTGCAAACTAGTGGTATGTGTCGAAATAAGCACTCTAGCGTTATTACTCATAGAATGATGAACGGCCGCTAACAAATAGGCAATTGATTTTCCTGTACCAGCTCCCGCTTCAATCAACGCATGGGTGCTGGAACTAAATGCACGATGTACTGATTGAGACATTTCTTTTTGTCCTTTTCGTGTCTCATAAGATGGAAGAAGTTTTTTTAATCCTTCAGGTTGTTCATAAGCCTTTTCAATCCAATCATTAAACGGTAAAAGTTTACTCTTTCCTCCTCTATGAGAACGGTCAACTTTTTTAATTGGTATCCCATAAAGCAGGTCATATTCGATTTCACTCGCCTTGCCGTAACGTTTTTCATCAATGACATTTAGAATCAATGGCCTTAGTTCACTTTTTAATTTCGATTCGATTTTCAAAAAATGGACGAGAGTTTTCTCTGGAAGGTTTTGCAACCGCTCTAACAAGTACGCCAGGAGATCCCCGGTCACTTTTGCATCCGAAAGAGCTCGATGCGGCTGGTCATGTCCCATTTCTAACCAATCGGATAATTGTCCTAACTTAAAACTTGGTGCCATTGGAAGCATGATTCTAGCTAATTCCACCGTATCCAGCACAGGATTATGTAAGGGCTTGTAGCCACAGCGCTTGAATTCTTCATTTAAGAACCCTAAATCAAACTCAATATTATGAGCAACAAAATACGTGCTTTTGAGGATTGAATAGATTTCATCTGCGACTTCTGAAAATAAAGGAGCATCTAAAAGATCATCCTCTTGAATACCTGTTAAGGATGAGATGAATGGTGGTATCTCCCTTTCAGGGTAGATCAAAGAAGAAAATTCACGAATGATATTCCTCTTTTCATCCATCAGTACAATGCCAATTTCGATAATTCGATCGCCTTTAGAAGCAGCATTTCCAGTTGTTTCAAGATCAACAATCGCAAATGTATTCATAAAATCACCTCTTTTATTTAAAGAAAAGCGAAGACGCTTTTACAAAAAGGAAGGACCTTGCCTGGATAATCGGGCAAAGATCCTTACTCATACCGCTATATCCTCTTCGAATTACATAGGTAAAGCAGTCAACGGCGGTTCTTCTTCAACAATTTGGTCAACCTGATTATTCTCACCCATCAGAGCAATTTTTGGTTTAAATTCAGCAAGTTCATCTTCACTCAACATAGCATAAGATACGATGATAACAATATCGTCTGGCTGGACAAGTCTGGCAGCGGCTCCGTTCAAACAAACCACCCCACTCCCACGCTCTCCTGCGATCACGTAAGTTTCAAGTCTTGCGCCGTTATTATTATTTACAATCTGAACCTTCTCATGAGGAAGGATCCCCACCTGGTCCATCAAATTTTGGTCGATCGTAACGCTCCCTACGTAATTTAAATTGGCTTCCGTTACGCGGGCTCGATGAATCTTTGATTTCATCATGGTGCGAAACATAATTAATCCTCCTTGAACCCTTATCCTTTACTCGCTCTGCTTTTTTGATTGAAAACGACGTTATCAATTAACCTTGCACGCTCAAAAAAGACAGCAGTCGCAAGAATGACCTGCTGATTAATATGATCAACAGGCTTCAAATCGGGATAAGATAATAATTCAATATAGTCTATTTTACCACGAGTTTCGCTTTCAAGAAACTGTCTTGTCGCCTCTTTGACCTGCTCAGGGTCTTGAACGCCTTCTTCCACCATTTTTCTACCGATTTGCAGACCTTTTTGGATGGCAGGAGCTTGATGTCTCTCTTTCTCCGTCAAGTTTACGTTACGACTGCTTTTAGCAAGTCCGTCAGATTCTCTCACAGTGGGAACAGGAATTAGTTCCACAGGGAAATTATAGTCTTGAATCAATGCGTCAACAACAGCTACTTGCTGCGCATCCTTCATGCCGAAGTAAGCACGATTCGGCCGACAAATATTGAATAGCTTTGCAAGAACTGTGACGACACCTTCGAAGTGGCCGGGACGACTTCTTCCACATAAAACATCTGCTCTTCTCGTTACTGTCATTTCGATAGATAGAGGGTTTGGATACATGATGTCGTTGGTTGGTAAAAATATTAGATCGACACCATTTTTTTCAGCTGTCTTTCGGTCATGTTCTTCATCACGTGGATAATGATCAAGATCTTCACCATCCCCAAACTGAAGTGGGTTGACGAAAATGCTCAGAATGACAAAATCATTTTCCTTTCTAGCTGCTTTTAATAAATTTTCATGACCTTCATGCAAATAACCCATCGTCGGCACGAAACCGATGGATTTTCCTTCACGAATAAGAGAGTTGACTTTTCTTTGTACACTTTGAATATCATTGTAAACTTCCATATCAATACTCCTTAAGATTTTGGCAGACTCTCTGGGGGCATCGAAAAAGTATGCTTTTCTTCAGGGAAGGTTCTATCTTTCACTTCACGAACATAACTCTGCACGGCTTCTCCTAAGGCCTGATTACTGTCAAAATACGGTTTAACAAACTTCGGCAGCCTTTCTACTCCATACTTTAAGATATCATGGTAGACCAGTACTTGCCCATCACACTCTACTCCTGCACCGATTCCTATCGTAGGAATACTTAGGTGTGATGTAATCAGTTCAGCTAATTGTCTCGGAACACACTCTAGCACGATCGCCATGGCTCCTGCAGCTTCTATTTGTTTAGCTTCATCCAGCAATTGTTGCGCCGTCTCTCGATCTTTCCCTTGAACCTTATAACCACCGAGAACATTGACTGATTGAGGTGTTAGACCAATATGGCCCACTACGGGGATTCCAGCCTGAATCAACCGCTCCATAATCGTCAGAACCTCTCCACTGCCTTCAAGTTTCAAGGCTTGCGCACCAGTTTCCTGGAACAACTGCATCGCATTTTTTAAAGAGTCCTCGATGGAAATGTGATACGACATAAAAGGCATGTCCACGACTTTAAAGGTCGCTTGCGCTCCTCTTGTTACGGCCTTGCCGTGATGAATCATATCTTTGACAGTTACCGGTATTGTAGAATCGTATCCCAATACTGTCATACCGAGACTATCCCCTACGAGAATCATATCTGCTTCTGCTTCTTCAGCTAATTTAGCTGAAGGATAGTCATAAGCAGTAATCATAGCAATTTTTTTATTTTCCTCTTTCATTTTCAATAAACTGTGTTTATTAAGCATGGTAGCCTCCTTCACCCCAATGAATCTCAGCCGAATATAATTTTTCCTCATCACCTTCGGAGTCTCTCGCCCTTAGTGCTCCATCTGGTTCTATGCCAATCAGGGTAGCTTTCCAAGTGCGTTTCATTGTTGAGATTGTGACTTCTTCACCAATCCTATATCCGTAATGCTCCCATTGGTGTTTAACTTCTTCGAAACCTTCTTCAATATAATGATCATATGTAGTTTCAAACAAGCGCAGGATGTTCTGGACAGTCTCGTGAATATCCCATTCCTCATCTGATTCAATCTTCAATGAGGAAGCCTTATGATGGAGGTCCTGTGGAATATCATTAAGATCCTGATTAACGTTGATTCCCAGCCCGAGTACTACATATTGGATTTGATCCTGCTCAGCCTGCATTTCAGTCAATATCCCTGAAACTTTCTTATGGTTCACGAGTAAGTCGTTCGGCCACTTGATTTGTGGACAAATATTCTTATGAGCATCCATCATTTTAGCTAGCACTGTCGCTGCAAGTAACGTTAATTGAGGGGCTTGGAAGGGTGGAAGGTTCGGGCGCAGTAAAATACTCATCCAAATTCCTTTTCCTTTTGGTGAATTCCAGTTCCTGGCCATCCTACCTTTACCTTTTACTTGCTCATCAGCAATGACTACAGTGCCATGAGGTTTTCCTTGTTTTGCCATCTGATGAACGATTTCCTGTGTGGATTCGACTTGGTCATAATGGTAAATATGCTGGCCGATCCATTCAGTGTCTAGCCCCCATTGCAGCGTGTTTGTACTGATTTTATCAGGAGAAGACACGATTTTATACCCTTTCCTTTGAACGGCTTCAATCTCATATCCATCCTTTTTCAATTCATTCATATGTTTCCAAACGGCAGTTCTCGAAATATTAAGAGATTGGGACAATTGTTGCCCTGAAATATGTCCTTCTTCCTTCTCTAATAATTCGATTAATTGTTTACGGGTGGATTCCATCGTATGACCCACTCCTTTATCTTTTCATATTCATTGTGCAAATGTGATTCTACGATAGAATATTCCATCTGTTCAACTGCTTGGGATATCCATGGACCTTTTGGCTGATCGGGATATAGATTGATAAGATCCTTAGCCTGGAAAGCAAGATCATTGCTCGATCGAATAGGAAGCTGAAAAAGTACTTCTCTCATTTTTGTTAGAAAACCTTGATCATATCCGGTTCCAGCACGAAGCAAACGATCAAACGAAGGAAACAAATTCTCAGGAAGTTTGTACACAAGCCATGGAGAAATGCTACGCTTACGTTCATATTCTTCTAATCCTTCCATTAAACTTTCTGCTTCGCGTCTGCAACGGTTGGAAAGCTTCCATTTCTCAACCCACTCTTTAACGCTTGAATTCGAACGCCTAAACGAGTAATAAGCAATGACTTCCGGCCAGGTTTGTAAACTAACCTTTGGTCTCTGATCTAACAAGTCCAATTGATTTAAATGTGGCAAGTGAGGTTTTAAGTGTAAATCAGTCACCAGTTCCAGCCCCAGTTTAAACCCTTCGCCCTTATACAGCTTGATCGTTTCCTCTGCTATCCTTTCAATGGAAATATGGGCAAGTAAATGAGACTGTTGAGAAATCGCTCTTTTTGTATTGTTTTCAATAGTAAAGTTCAACTGACTGGCAAAACGGACAGCACGCATCATCCTCAAGGGGTCTTCCAGGAACCGCTCAGAAGGATTGCCAACGGCATTTATTTCTCTTTGTTCAATCGCTTGACGTCCATTGTACGGATCCACGATTTGCCCACGACGATCCATGGCAATAGCATTCATCGTAAAATCTCTTCTAGCTAAATCTTCTTTGATGTTATGAACAAATGTCACTTCATCTGGATGCCTAAAATCTTCATAACCTTTTTCAGTTCGATAAGTGGTTACTTCGTACGAATTCCCTTCATATCTCACGATAACAGTCCCATGTTCAATGCCTACTGGGATCACTTTCTTAAAAATCTTCTGTATTCGCTGTGGAGTTTCAGATGTTGCAATATCAATATCGCCTACTATTCGTCCAGATAGGAAGTCCCTGACCGAACCACCAACGATGAAAGCTTCTCCGCCGTGACGCTCAATTTTTTCTATGATGGCAAAAGCAGGTTTAAATACAGATTTAAACGTCGGATCCATCACTCATCACCCGTTCATAGAGTTCTTCATATTGCTTCAAAATTGTAGAAGATGCAAATTTTTCACTCACAACATTTCTAGCGTGTTTCGAAAATGCAGCCATTAATTCATCATCTGTTAACATCCGTAATGCAAAAGCGGCAATTTGATCGATATTCCCCAGCTCAACGATAAAACCAGTTTCGCCATGATCAATCACCTCTGGTATACCTCCCACGTTTGTACCTATACACGGGACTCCACAGGCCATTGCTTCAAGCAATACCAGTCCGAAACTTTCCTTCTCAGATAATAACAGTTTAAGATCAGAGATTGACAGTAAATCACTGACATTTTCTTGTTTTCCTAAAAATAATACCCGGTCTTCGATCCCTAGTTCCTGAACTAACTGATAACAATCTGAATACTCTGGACCATCACCTACAAGGAGTAGTTTCGAAGGCACTTCTGATGCAATTTTGAAAAATGCCCGTATAACATCGGGAACTCTCTTCACTTTCCGGAAATTCGATATATGAATCAATACTTTTTCGTGATCATCGATACAATAATGTTTTTTTAACTCTTGCGTTGACTTCCGGTAGTATTCCCTCTCGTCAACAAAATTGTAAATAACTTCAATGTCTTTGTCTGTATTCAACATATCCTGTGTCTGATCTACGAGACTATTTGAAACAGCCGTCACTTGATCGGACTGCTCAATGCCAAATTTGATCATCTGTTTCAAGCTTGAATCGATACCCAGTACCGTAATATCGGTCCCATGCAAAGTCGTAATAATTTTAACATCACGCTTACACATCTGCTTGGCTAAAATAGCGCAAATGGCATGAGGCATGGCGTAGTGCACGTGGAGGATATCTAATTCTTCTCGGTTAATTACTTCAGCCATTTTTGCAGATAAAGCTAAATCGTACGGTGGATGTTGAAAAACTGGATAGTTGTTTACTTCAACTTCGTGGTAATAAATGTTTGGATATACACGATTCAATCGAAACGGAACTTGAGAAGCGACGAAATGAATCTCATGGCCATGTTCCGCCAAAAGTTTACCCAGTTCCGTAGCAATGACCCCTGATCCACCTACCGTAGGATAGCAAGTTATTCCTATTTTAGCCATAAATCTTTCACTCCTGTTTTTTCTTCTTGTCTTTAATCACATTACGCCATTCAAAGTCACCACGATCCAGTGCACGAATCAGGATTTCAGCCCCTGCCAAATTAGTTGCAAGAGGAATCTGATGTACATCACATAAACGCAATAGAGCGCTGATATCTGGTTCATGTGGCTGTGCGGTTAATGGATCTCTGAAAAAGATCACCATGTCCATTTCATCTTCAGCAATTTTGGCACCAATTTGCTGGTCCCCTCCCAAGGGCCCTGATTGAAAGCGATGAATAGGTAAGCCGGTAGCTTCTGAAATTTTTTGTCCAGTTGTCCCTGTTGCAAAGAGCAGGTGCTTTTCTAATATTTCACAATAAGCTGTAGCGAATTGAATAATATCCTTTTTTCTTTCATCGTGCGCAATTAATGCGATATTCATATCCCTTGCCTCCCTATATTAGTCGAGCAGATGCTCCAATCCATAGACAAGTCGATCTAGTTCCATTACCTTTTCTGCTGCCAGCTTTACCCCACTCATAAATGATTCCCTATTGTGAGAGTCATGCTTGATGGTAAGCGTCTGTCCTAATCCGCCGAAAACCACTTCCTGATGGGCAACGAGGCCCGGAAGCCGCATACTGTGGATTCTCATCCCATCAACATCGGCACCTCTAGCTCCCTCCAGTGTTTCCTTCTCATCGGAGTGCCCTTGCTTATGAGAATCCCTGACTTCCTTGATCAGTTGGGCTGTCTTAACTGCAGTTCCAGAAGGGGCATCTAATTTCTGATCGTGATGTTTCTCGATGATTTCCACATCAGAAAAATGTTTTGCAGCCCATTTCGAAAACTGCATCATAAGTACGGCCCCGACTGCAAAGTTAGGGGCAATGACGACTCCAACTTCCTTTTCCTCAGCTAAATCCGTAATTTCCTGCATCTGCTCATCAGTAAATCCGGTCGTTCCTACAACGGGTCTAACATTATGTTCCAAAGCAAGCTTCGTGTGTTTATAGCCATGCTCCGGTGTAGTTAAATCTATCAATACATCCGCTTCAAGTTCACTAAGTGCCGTTTCAGCACTTGTATAAATCTTTGCATCGAATTGAGGCAAACCTTCGATTTCTGCCACTCTTCGTCCATCATTCGTACGATCTATACAGCCAACAAGTTCAAAAGACGTGTCATCTTTTATCATACGAAGCGCTTCTCTACCCATCTTCCCGCGTGGTCCAGCTACAATTACTTTAATTTCAGCCATCCTCATTTCTCCCTTTCTTTTCTAGTCCAACGGTCTTTATCTCTTGTTTCAATCTTACTCATAGAATGCTCAAAAGCCTCTGACAAATCGATCTCCAATGAATTTGCAAAACAAGTCAGCACGAAGAGAACATCTCCCAATTCTTCTTCAAGTGCCTTTTCTTTTTCACTGTCTTTTTTAGGTTTCTCTCCATAGCGGTGGTTTATTTCCCTAGCCATCTCACCGACTTCTTCAGTTAATCTCGCCTGAAGACTTAACGGTGAAAAGTATCCTTCTTTAAATTGAGATATGTAATCATCAACGCGTTTCTGAATTTCTTTAGTGGAATAGTTCATTTGTGTCACCTCTTAAATCTTTCATAAGTATCTCTCTAAATGGTAGCCAAAAGGGGGCGATTTGACAAATTTTTTAGTTTGAAATACATTTCATTGCCGGTTCATGTTAAGTTCTCTATAATATGAGACGTGTCAAAAATTACGGAGGTGAGTGTATGAAAGTCTTTGGACTGCGAATAAAGAATATATTTTTTATTTTGATTGGAGCCGCAATCTTTTCGTTTGGTCTTGTCCACTTTAACATCCAAAACGAGCTGGGAGAAGGCGGCTTTACAGGAATAACTTTATTACTTTTGTATTTATTTAACTGGGACCCAGCACTTATGAATATTGTACTTAATATACCAGTTTTAATCGTTGGATGGAAAATACTTGGCCGAAATACTTTCTTATATTCACTAATTGGAATAGTAGCTGTTTCCGTTTTTATCCGTCTATCACAAAAGTATATGGTAGAAATCGACCTAGCCTCAGATCTAACCCTCGCTTCCCTATTTGCAGGAGTCTTTATAGGTATAGGTTTAGGAATTATTTTCAGATACGGCGGGACGACAGGCGGG
>NZ_JRNX01000131.1 GCF_000786645.1 Halobacillus sp. BBL2006 | reverse complement strand
AAGCCGATAGCGATCAAGTTGATGACGGTCATGAGCGCCATGAACAGGTCGGCCATTTTCCATACAAGACTCAAGCTGGAAATGGATCCAATTAATACGAAAGCCATGGTCCCGATACGGAAAGCAAGTAACGCTGGTTTGCTTTCTTTAATAAACTCAATATTTGTTTCCCCGTAATAATAAGATCCAATGATAGAGCTAAAGGCGAATAAGAAAATAGCAACAGAGATGAAGATGCCGGACCATCCACCAATATGAGAGTTCAGTGAGTTTTGCAGTAATTCAATCCCTGAAACATCTCCTGCTTGGAAGGCAGGAGCAAGTAAAATAATGAAAGCCGTTGAAGAACAAACTAAGATTGTATCTACAAATACACCCAGGGATTGAATGAGTCCTTGTTTCGCCGGGTGTGAAGTCGTAGAAGTTGCAGCTGCGTTCGGGGCACTACCCATACCAGCTTCGTTTGAGAACAACCCGCGTTTGACACCATTTAAAATGGCTGCACCGATTGCTCCGCCCACAGCCTGTTCGAATCCTAAGGCATGGCCGACAATCAAGCCAATCACAGAAGGCAATTCTCCAATATTAATAATCAACACAACTGTGGCAATCAATAGATAAAGAACAGCCATAATCGGAACGATGACACTGGATAGATTTGCAATTCGGTGGACCCCACCGAAAATAACTAAACCTGTCACAGCCGTTATGACTAAACCGATGACTAAACGGTTGACTCCGAAAGCATTCTCAAAAGCCAAGGCAATGGTATTACTTTGTACGGAATTGAATATAAGGCCAAATGTTACAGCAATGAGCACAGCAAAAACAATCCCTAGCCATCTAGCTTTTAATCCTTTCTCAATATAATAAGCTGGACCGCCGCGAAATGCTTTTGAATCCTTAATTTTATATACCTGAGCCAGTGTACTCTCGATGAATGCCGTCGCTCCCCCAAGAAGGGCGACAATCCACATCCAGAATACCGCTCCAGGGCCACCTAGTGTGATGGCTACTGCGACACCGGCCAGGTTTCCCGTACCGATACGAGTGGCAGCTCCTACACAGAAAGATTTAAATGGTGATATATTTTTTTCACCATCTTTAAATTGAGGTTTTTCACCTAAAACACGAATCATTTCTCCGATAAACCTGAACTGTACAAATCGAGAAGCAATGGTAAAGTAGATTCCAATTCCCAACAATCCAGCAATGAGGACGTAGCCCCAAAGGATGTTATTTGAAAAGTCAATAATGCTTGATAGCAATTCTTCCATTAGTCGAATCTCTCCTTGTCTTTATGATTGTTTATTCTGAAAATTCAATCACGTGTATTATTATACATAAGCTTTTTATGAATTCAATAGATTGTGATAAATTACATTATTCTGACAATAGATGAAAGTAATTGCTGATGTTGGAATTTTTAAACTTTTATTCCTTTATTGAACAATTCGTGATGAAGAGTTGAATGGAATTTAATGTATAAAAAGGGGTGTTTATATTCATGTATCAGTTAAAACTGGATCGTTAAGGGTAAATTCAGCCCACAAGTAAGAGGCGAAGCGAAGAAAGGTAGAAAGAGCTTGGAAGCCCCAAGCTCTGATTGGAATACATTATAAGTTTAACAGCATAAAAATGGATGCCAGAGGAATACCGCTCAAAAAGGCAATCGAAATAAATACAGAACCATTTACTTGCTGTTTGTATTCAGTAGAAGCACGTTGGATAGTTTCTTGTCCATTAAACCACATTTTTACGAGAGCAATAAGCCAAATAAGTACGATCATTACAATCGATATGTACATATGAATTGAAGTTGTGATCGACTGTAGATTTGCGAACGCTATTACAATCAGCAAAATAGGAATTATTTCTGTAACAGCTGATAATAGGAAAAATCTTGTCTGAGCAGATTGAATGGTTTTTTGCGTGAGTTGGTTTTCTGTCAGTATGATGTTCATTTTGTTAGCTGCAAAGGATATACCTACGACAGTGATCAAGCTTGCTAGAAGAAAAAGATATTCCATTGTTGTCCTCCTAAGTATTTTTATCCATCAGAAATTCTATAGGTGACCTAAGAACTAACTATGGTAATTTCCACCTGAGCGGGATGGAATTGTATAATAGTTGAAGTTCGTTTGTGGTATTTTAATTTTCAGATTAATAATTGACTTTAGATTTTCACTGCTGTACAGTGGTAGATAAATTTATACGGAAACGACATCCTTATCAAGAGCAGGGGAGGAACTTGGTCCCGCGATCCTGCAGCAACCTGTCAGTATTGACAAGGTGCTCACTCCAACAGACGTCAGGGTCTGGAAGATGAGGAAGAGAAACAGCCTCTTCCTTATTGGGAGAGGTTGTTTTTTTGTATAAACAACAAAGAAGGAGGCTTCTCAATGACAACAGTTGGCTATTGGTTTGTTGGTTTTGCTTTGGCTTACACGTTCTTTCTGATCCTAATCAGTCAAGTGGCGAAAAGGAAAGCTACGGGTGGGAACGGATATTTTGTAGGAGGACGAGGTTTTAATACATTATTTGTGACCGTATGTATCACAGGGCTTTTCTCCGGATCCTCGTATATTGCTATTATAGAATTAAGTTATCTTCAAGGGGTTTCAGCCATCTGGTACGGAGTAGCGGAAACTGTACAGGTCCTGATCATTGCTTTAGTTTTAATCGCTCCTTTTAGGAAAAAGGCCCTTGTGACGATCTCTGGATTACTTGGTGATCGTTATGGGGAAAAAGTACGCGGACTGGCTGGAGCGATTACGGCGTTCACTTTTCCAATGTGGTCCGTTGCAACAGCTCTAGCCTTTGCTTCAGCATTATCAGTATTTACAGGTCTTTCTTTATTGCTTTCAGTAGGAGTTACAGCTCTTTTATTATTTGTATACCTTCAGTTTGGCGGCATGTGGTCCGTAGGATTAACACAATTAAGTAACGTCATTGTGTTTTTCGTTATGCTTGCGATTGGCACCTATGCCTTTTTCGTAAACCCTGGGGTCGAAGGGTTGCAAACGCTCTTTCAGGAAAAACCATCCTATGCTTCCATGGGTGGTGTTGGAATACAAACGATTCTGGCCTGGTTCGGAACTTTCCTATTTAATGTAATTCTTGCCCAGGCCGCATTCCAAATGGCGCTTTCCTGCAAGACACCTGAACAAGGGAGGAATGGATTGCTTTATGCGTCGCTGTTAGGGGTTCCGCTCATTATCGGTGCTGTGGTGTTCGGTTTATCAGCTGCCCAAGTGGTTCCTGGCGAAGCGCGAGGACTGGTCGCTGTACCGCTCTATTTAATGGAAACTCTGCCGGCACCGTTAGTAGCCTTATTCTTCTTAGGATTCTGGGCAGCAGCCCTAAGCTGGGGAGCTCCTTGTCAATTCTCTGGAGCAACGAGTCTAGGGCGTGATGTAGGTCGTGCACTGAATCGAAACGCAACCGATAGACAGCTGGTTACTTACACGAAATGGTCGCTTCTCTTACTAACTGTACTGATGGTAGGTTTTGCTTTTCTAAGATCGGACCAATCGGCATGGTGGAATGTGCTGGCATGGGTGACTAGAAATTCAGCCACTTTTGCTCCGGTTGTTGCGGCTATATTCTGGCCGGTCGTCACGAAAAGGGCAGCGTTCGTTTCCCTGTTTACTGGGTCCGCTTCAGGGTTGCTCTGGTACCATCTTGGGGGATGGGGCATTAACGAGTTTTATTTGAACATTCACCCTGTTTGGATAGGAATGATAGTGAATATCATAACGATTGTGGCGGTAACCTTACTTGATCGTTCCAATTCCTGGGTATGGAAAGGTTCTGTAAAAGGAATTGGCGCATATTCCACAGTTTTCGCGCTATTGCTGCTAATTATCCTTATTTCTGGTTTTGAGTACCTATATTCGACAGGAATTCTAGGAATGGTATTGGCTTTGATTGTTTCAAGTCTATTTATTACTTGTATGAGTTTTATCCGTGAAAAAACTGTAGCCTCGGCAAAATCCTATCAAACAGGATAAGAAAGAAGCCTCTTATTTTTCATGAGAGGCTTCTTTTGGTTTAACACTCTTCTATTAAGTGAACTTTATTCCATATACACGGGGGAATTATGTGGAAACGTGGCTAATTTATTGCAGAAATATAAAGGATTCATGAACCTTATGTGACAACTCGGTGAACAAGTCCCAAGAATTCGACTATATCTGCTATAATCAATCAAGTTATAGATTATAAGTGTACTTATTGTAAATTATAGATTGATAGGAGTGTGACACCATATGAAACAAAAGCGGCATCGGTCCAAGTGGCTATTTTTGATTCCGCTCAGCTTAGTTTTCTTCTTAAGCGGATGTGAACAGATGGTTATTTTTGACCCTAAAGGTCCAGTTGCCCAAAGTCAAAATGATCTTATTGTATATTCTCTTTGGTTCATGTTGGCAATTGTCGTTGTCGTTTTCGGCTTATTTGCCTACATGGTCATTAAGTATCGTGACCGACCTGGTCGGGGAGATAAAGATTATGATCCAAACATTCATGGAAATACCTTGATTGAGATTGTTTGGACGGTTGTTCCTTTTCTTATTGTTATCGCGCTGTCTGTACCGACAGTCGAAACTTTATACGATCTGGAAGATCCAGCATCAGCAACGTCAGAAGATCCTTCCGCTACTTTAGAGGAAGAGCCGTTAGTCGTTTACGCTACTTCAGCAGACTGGAAATGGTTCTTCAGCTATCCTGAGCAAGGGATCGAAACTGTGAATTATCTTCATATTCCAGTTGACAGACCTATAGAATTCCGCCTATCTTCTGCAGATTCCATGGCAGCTCTATGGATTCCTGCCCTTGGTGGTCAGAAGTACAATATGGCTGGAATGATGAACAAGCTTTACCTCGAAGCGAGTGAAGAAGGGGTTTACGATGGCCGTAACTCGAACTTTACAGGGGAAGGGTTTACTGAACAAACCTTTAAAGTTCATGCAGAAAAGGAAGAACAGTTCAATGCATGGGTAGACGAAACGAAAAAAGATGCCCCTGCGTTAACCCAGGATAAATATGACTCCTTACTTAAGCCGGGATTAGTCGACAAGATGGCGTTTTCTTCTACTCACTTACAGTGGGTTGACCACGGAACCAATGATGGAAGAGATTACGCGATCGAACGCCACCGTAATGCGTACGAAGAGAAACTTCATTTAGACAAAGACGGTGTACCATCATCTCATGAATAGTACTAAACGAAAGCAGGTGAACAAATATGAACATCACTGACATTTTAGTCACTGGTGAACCACTTATATATGGTGCCATGGTTTCCATTGTCCTTGTTTCTACGGCAGCCATCTTTCTTTTGACTTACTTCAAAAAATGGAAATGGCTATGGAGTGAATGGTTAACCACAGTTGACCACAAGAAAATCGGTATCATGTATATCCTTAGTGCTCTTTTAATGCTGTTCCGCGGGGGAATGGACGCATTAATGATGCGGATTCAGCTAGCATTTCCAGACCTTAACTTCTTAGACGCTCAGCACTATGATGAAATTTTTACAACACATGGGACGGTTATGATTATTTTCATGGCGATGCCTTTCCTAATTGGATTAATGAACATTATTGTTCCATTACAAATAGGGGCGAGAGACTTTGCCTTTCCGTTTCTGAATGCGGCAAGTTTCTGGGCATTCTTTTTCGGTGCTATGTTATTTAATATATCGTTTGTTATCGGAGGTTCTCCTGATGCAGGGTGGACGAGTTACACACCACTAGCTGGTGCGGCGATGAGTCCTGGACCAGGACAGAACTTCTACTTAATGGGGCTTCAGCTTTCTGGTATCGGTACGCTGGCCACAGGAGTCAACTTGATGGTAACCATCCTCAAAATGCGAGCTCCTGGTATGAAATTGTTCCATATGCCAATCTTTACATGGTCAACTCTTGTAACGTGTTTCATCATTGTCTTCGCGTTCCCGATCTTGACCGTAGCATTGGCATTGATGACGATCGACCGTATTTTCGGTGCACAGTTCTTCACTCTTACCGGTGAAGGTTTGCCGATGATGTGGGCGAACTTATTCTGGATGTGGGGCCACCCTGAGGTCTATATCGTTATCCTGCCAGCCTTCGGAATATTCTCTGAAGTCATTGCAACGTTTGCCCGTAAGCGATTGTTCGGGTATCACGCAATGGTCTGGTCGATGATCATTATTGCACTGCTCAGCTTCCTTGTTTGGGTACACCACTTCTTTACAATGGGAGCAGGAGCTTTTGTTAACTCTGTATTCTCTGTTTCTACGATGTTGATTGCCGTGCCTACCGGAGTGAAAATCTTCAACTGGCTGGCAACCTTATATAAATCGAAAATTGAGTTCACCGTAGCGAATTTGTGGGCGCTCGCTTTTATTCCGAGCTTCGTAGTCGGAGGGGTTACCGGTGTTATGCTGGGTATGGCAGCTGCCGACTTCCAGTTCCACAATTCCTATTTCTTAATTGCACACTTCCACTACGTACTAATTGCCGGTACCGTATTCGCCTGTTTCGCAGGACTTGTATTCTGGTATCCGAAAATCTTTGGGCACAAGCTCAATGAACGTCTTGGAAAATGGAGCTTCTGGTTGTTCCTTATCGGTTTCCATGTGTGTTTCTTCCCACAGTATTTCTTGGGATTAGATGGTATGCCACGCCGTATCTTCATCACAAGAATTGAAGAGTGGCTGCCACTAAACGTGATTTCTACAGTAGGTGCATTTGGAATGGGTGCAGGATTTGCTGTATTTGTTTATTGCATTTACTATAGTTATCGCTATAGTGAGAGAAAAAATAATGGAGATCCATGGAATGGAAGAACGCTTGAATGGGCGACACCAACTCCAGTTCCTTTTTACAACTTTGCAACATTACCGAACGTCGATGGCTTGGACTATTACCTTGCAATGAAAGAAAAAGGTGAAACGACGTTTGATGAGTCTAAACTGGAGCCGATCCACATGCCAAGCAACTCTGGAAAGCCAATTATTATGATGGCATTTTTCGCCTTTGCAAGTTTTGCTTTAGTATTCGAGTGGATTCCTTTAGCTATTGTCGGTTTAATTGGAGGCTTTATCATGATGGGTATCAGATCCTTCGACTACGATGACGGATATCATGTGGAAGTCGATGAAATCAAGCGTATCGAACGCTCGGCGAGGGGGTTATGATATGTCTGCACATGAATTGAAAACAGGACCACTGGAATATCGAACAGAATCAGGGAGATTTGCTATCCTTGGCTTCTGGATCTTCTTAGGGGCTGAAGTTGTACTTTTCGCAACGCTGTTTGCGACTTATGCCGTATTGTTCGGAAGGACGGCAGATGCACCCCATCCCGGTGAACTATTTGAAATGAAAACGACATTAATCATGACGTTTTTACTTCTAACCAGTAGTTTTACCTGCGGAATTGCCATTCATGAAATGCGCAGAGGATCCTTGAAAGGACTCATGACCTGGCTAATCATTACCTTGCTATTGGGTCTCGGATTCCTCGGCTTTGAAATATACGAATTTGTCCATTATGTTCACGAAGGAGCAACATTACAGTCTAGTGCTTACTGGTCTGGCTTCTTTATTCTCGCGGGTACACACGGACTTCACGTAACAGTCGGGATTGGATGGGCGACGCTTCTGCTTATCCAACTTGCTCGACGCGGTTTGACTAACGTAACGAACCGTAAAGTATTTGTTGTAAGTTTGTATTGGCACTTCTTGGACGTAGTATGGATCTTTATCTTTACAGGTATCTATCTGATTGGGATGGTGATATAAAATGGCTGATCCTAAGAAAAAAGTACCTATGAATCACGTGATTGGTTTTCTATTGTCGATTGCTATGACACTGTTGGCAGCCTGGGCTGTGATAGGCTCTAATCTTCCCGTAAGATGGGTGATCATTTCAATCTTGATTCTGGCCCTTCTACAAGCTGGTGTGCAGTTGTTCATGTTCATGCACATTACCGAAAAAGGGAGTGGAGGCGGTCACGTTCCTTGGAACATGATGTTCCACGGCTTCGCTCTTGCCGCTATTCTAGTCGCAGGATCATTGTTCACCATGTCCTTTGGTTTCCATCATGATGGTGGAGATCAAGGTGACCATAATCAAGAACAACAGCAAGAAGAACAAATGGAAATGGATCATTAAAAAAGACAGGATGGTGAAACAGTTATGGAGCAGAATAAATATCTTCATAACGTAACCGCAGGTATGTGGATGAATGTCATCGGATTTGTCATATGTATTGCTTTAACAGCTATTTCCATTGTAGGATTCTTATATTCTGGTTACAGTCCTAAATTCCTTTTAGCTTTAATCTCTGTCCTTGCCTTTTCGCAAGCAATGGTGCAGCTATTTCGAATACAGCCTACGGATGGATAACATTAAAAAGCCCTTTTCCTATTATGGAAAAGGGCTTTTTGTTTTATTTCATGCTTTCTTTGAGCGTGTCTTTAAGCCTTGGATTAGATTTCACCATAGCTATGACGAACATCACCCAGGCAACTTCTGCCATAACGAGGCTTAGATAGTAGGTACTCCATGTAATGGAGAATGCTGCTGGTGTTGTAAAGTACAATACTTGGAAAAAGTAGACCCACATCCCAACCAATAATACGGACTGGACGGCAGCTAAAGCAGGCTTTTTCATTTGCATGAAGAGAAATGGAGTTACGGTTGCAAGTACAAGAAACAATACGGCTATACCCATTGATCACAACTCCTTCTATTTAGTAATTCCATGTAAGCGTTATCTTATTTATTATTGTAACAAATAATTCTCACAATGGACACAATTTGTTCATAAATAGGTATCTTTTCCTAAAGTATTCCACTTTATTTACATAAAAAAACATCTCTAGAGCTGAATGAACTCTTGAGATGTTTTTACGCTATATCTTATTGAAGCTTTTTCTTATTCCATTAAAGATCTCGTTTGTTGAAGACTCAGTTTCGAGACTTTTATGTGCGATGATGGTGGCGGGGGAAAACGAC
>NZ_JRNX01000130.1 GCF_000786645.1 Halobacillus sp. BBL2006 | reverse complement strand
CAATAAACAAAAAAGACCAGCATTTTGCTGGTCTTTTTTTACTGTTTTAGCAAACTATTCGAAGGGAATGGTGGATACATGTCAAGTTAAGTCGACCAGGATGAAGGAGTACGTAAAATGAGTAATTGGATTGTATTTACGCTATTTTTCTTATCAGGAATCAGCACATTTTTTATAGCTTCGAGCTTGTCCATTTTCGGAGATGCTGTGAAGGAAAAAAGCCGTGTCTCTTCTGCTTTTATGGGGGCTATAATAGGTGTTGCCATTTCTTTACCAGAGCTGACATCTAGCGTGACAGCGATAATTATAGATAGTCCGGATTTAGCTGTTGGTAATCTTGTAGGAAGTAATTTATTCAATATTATGGGTCTGGCTATTTTCGATATTGTTTATCGACGTTATCAAATTATGACTCACGCAACGGTAGAGAGTAAACTCTACGGTTGGCTTGTCATCTTTATGACGCTGATTGTCATTGCTGGCTTAAGTTTAACCTTGCCAGCGCCTATTTTCCATGTCAGTTATACGTCAATCGCAATTATTCTCATCTACTTTATCGGTTCCAAACTCATTAATGACCGGACAGAGTACAAAGGGCGAAAAGTGAAGAGACAAAATAAAAAATATGATGATTATACGTATAAACAGGTGCTTGTGAGATTCATAGGTTCTGCCTTAGCCATAATGGTAATCGGTAGTATATTAACACTCACAGCTGAGCGGATATCAGCTATTACGGGAATCGGAGCTTCTTTCATTGGTTCCTTCCTTGTAGCAATCAGTACATCCTTACCGGATGCGGTCAGCGTAGGGACGGCTCTCAAACTAAGGAATTTTAACTTAGGAATCAGTTCATTATTGGGAAGCAATGCATTTAATTTAATGATTCTTGCCATTACCGACATCATGTATTTCAGAGGGAACTTACTGGAGAATGCGAGTCCTGCCAATATAATTACAGGGGTGACCTCCATTGTCTTTATCTTATTGGTCATCGTAAGCATAACGAGAAAGAAAGCAAGGTCCTGGAATTATTTGTGGCCATCGATTATCATCATTGTCTCCTATTTTGCAACCACGTATCTGGTGTTCCAAATCAAATAAAAAATAGTCTGTGTTCATTGCGGCTGTTATTTTATTGACCACAAACGTTATTCAACAAACGTGCAGAATTCTGTAAGACTCGATTTCGAGATAACCGGGGTTCGTT
>NZ_JRNX01000013.1 GCF_000786645.1 Halobacillus sp. BBL2006 | reverse complement strand
CGGTACGAGCCGATAAACCTGGATGAATGTATCCTTGCTCTTTTCCTTGATTGATCAATTGCATCAGTAAAGGGACGGATTTTTCTTCTGAGAACTTGCGAATGAATTCCTGGATATGTGGTTGATCTGCCATGACGGATTGAAGAAAGTCTGGATTCATATGGAGGATGTTTTCTTTCTTCCCTTGGATAACGAAGCTGATTTTATCTTTAAAGCTCATATTTTGGTCGTTGACTATATCTTTGAAATGGTCAAACTGCTCATAGATGAATTTCTTGACGGTTTCGAATAGGAGCTGGTCTTTTCCACCAAAATAATTATAGATGGTTACTTGCGATACTTGTGCTTTCTGAGCAATTTCCTGTATGCTCACTTTTTGAACACCATACGTCGAAAATAAACCATAGGCCGCATTCAGTATATTCGTTTTCTTACGTTCTTTCCGTCTTTCAAACCCATTCATAGGCTACACCTCTTCCCGTCCATATTACCCTGAAATATGAAGTATATCAATTCATACATTTCATTTTTTCGAATATCATTGCTCCAAGCTAGACAGACGGTTCCACCGTTAAGTACGATAAGATTAGAGGGAGAATCAGAAAAGAGAGGGGATATTTTATGTCCAAGCTTGATTTGACACAATATGAAAAGAAAATCATCGTCCGTAATATGCAAGAAAAAGACATAGAACAAATCTTTGAACTTCAGAAAGAGTGTTTTCCTAATATGGAACCTTGGGAAAGGGGCCACTTGGAGAGTCACCTGAGGTTGTTTCCTGAAGGACAGTTCGTCGTAGAATTCGAAGGAAAAATTATCGGCAGCTGTTCAAGTTTAATTGTCAACTTTGATGAGTATGATGATAAGCATACGTGGGACGACATTACAGATGAGGGGTATATCACAAACCATGATCCTGATGGATATAACTTATATGGAATCGAAGTCATGGTTCACCCTGGCTACCGGGGAATGAAAATCGGCCGCAGACTATATGAAGCGAGGAAAGAGCTCGCCATGAGTTTGAATTTAAAGAGTATTATCATTGGAGGACGTATACCTAATTATCATAAATATGAAAAGGAAATGTCACCAAGGGATTATGTGGAGGAAGTGAGAAACCAGAATATTTATGATCCTGTGCTGACTTTCCAGATTATGAATGGATTCACGGTTATGAGAATCAATCCGAACTACTTACCTGACGATGAGAAATCGTCGAAGTACGCTACATTGATGGAATGGAACAATATTGATTATCGTGCGCGTACGAAGCGATATTTTAAAACAAGTAACCCTGTTCGAATCATGGTCATCCAATATATGATGAAAAACATTGATTCTTTTGAGGAATTTGCCAAACAGTGTGAGTATTACGTAGATGTGGCAGCTGATTATGGGTCTGATTTTGCAGTATTTCCAGAAATCTTTACAACTCAGCTGATGTCCTTCTTAGATGAAAAAGTCCCTTCGACGGCAGTCAGACGCTTATCAGAGTATACCGAAGATTATATTGAAACGTTCACACACTTAGCTGTGAAATATAATGTCAATATCATTGGCGGCTCTCATTTCGTTGAAGAAGACGAGCAAATCTACAATATTTCTTACTTATTCCGTAGAGATGGCACGATTGAAAAGCAATATAAGATTCATGTTACACCAAACGAGCGCACGTGGTGGGGGATTCAGCCCGGCGATGCAGTTAAAGTATTCGATACGGATTGTGGGAAGATTGCTATCCAGATTTGTTATGACATTCAATTTCCTGAACTTGCTCGCTACGCGGTTGACCAGGGGGCTAACATTATTTTTGTACCATTCTGTACAGATGACCGACAAGGCTATCTAAGAGTACGGTACTGTGCACAGGCTCGTGCTGTTGAAAACCAGGTGTACACGGTTATCGCTGGTACAGTTGGAAACCTGACACAAGTCGAAAATATGGATATTCAATATGCTCAGTCAGGAATTTTCACCCCATCTGATTTTGAATTTGCAAGAGATGGAATTATTGGAGAGTGTAATCCGAATGTTGAAACAGTCGTCGTCGGTGATGTGGATCTTGAAATTCTGCGCCGCCAGCGGAAGTCGGGAACAGTTAGACAACTTCGCGACCGTAGACGGGACTTATTTGAAGTCAACTATAAGGTCGGCACTGAGATTAAGCGAGAACGAACGTAAAAGGAGAGAGATAGTGTGTTAAGAGACCAGGTCGCTGTAGTAACAGGAGCTTCCAGAGGAATCGGTAAGGAAATCGCAAGTCAGCTTGCTGCTAAAGGTGTGCGGCTGGCGCTTCTAGGCAGCTCGGAGGATATTCATAACACAAAGGAGGAGTTAGAAGAGAAGGGCTTTTCGAACATCCTCTCTTTTACTGCCGATGTAAGTAATGAGAACGATATCGATCATGTCATCCAAGCAACTAAAAATGCTTTTGGGAAAGTAGACATCTTAATTAATAACGCAGGAAAAGGTGAGTTTAAACCAGTCGAGGATGTAACGGTGGAAGAATGGCAAAATACGTTCGAAATAAATGTACAAGGGGTATTCCTTGCCAGCAAAGCCGTACTCCCTCTAATGAAAAAGCAGAAATTTGGAACGATTGTAACTGTCGCTTCAGATGTCTCACGATATACGATCGAAAATGGTTCGCTTTATACAGCAACTAAATATGCTGTCCAAGGCTTTATGGGCTCTCTCGCTCAAGAAGTAAGAGAACACGGGATACGAGTGGGAACCGTTAATCCTGGAATGGTGGATACTTACTTTGCGAATGGTACGCAAGGGGATCCTGAAAAAGCCGATTGGCTAAAAGTGCAAGATATCGCAGAAGCGGTTGTATATATGGTTCAGGCTCCTAAGCATATGGTAGTTGACGAATTACACGTCCACCCCCTTATCCAACAGTATCCAAGGATGTAATTTTACCAAATAACACCACCTCAGGTCATCCATTAATTGGAAAACTTGAGGTGGCTGTTTTTTAATATATATAAAACGTGGGTTGTGTCGTAGCGTGGGCATGGTCTAAATAATTCAGCAAATTTTCATGTGATTCAAGCATTTCGCTTTCATTTCCTGGGTAGTAGCATGCGTGCAGGAAGGACTCGATTTTTTTTGATAAGAATTGATCCCTTGTTCGCACCATGAGGACGAGAAGATCATCCCATTGCCCCCAGATCATGAAATGTAATGCTTTATCGTAATCCTGATAATTCATGGGTCACACATCCTTTGGTCAAGGATTGTTTTTATTATGACCTAAGCGGGTAACGATAAATCAGGAAGTTCGTCACAGTTAGGGAAATTACGACTTCATTTGCTCATTTTTTCCCAAACATTGAAAAAATTTGTTATGATTATAAGGAAAGATTCTTGGAGGGCAGGAAGATGAAGGGAGATTCAATGATGACCGAGAAACAATGGCTTTATGTGAATTTGGGTGGGGTCATCGCCTTCAGTTTGTTTGTATTGTTAAGCTTTGGAACAGCTGAAGCGGGGTCCGCTCATGGTGTAATGATTTTGATCAGTGAAATAGTGGGTGGATTAACATTGGTCAGTTCGATTCTTTCACTACTATACATAAAAAGCGAACAGCGATTTATTTCCATATCCATCGTTGCCTTTCTTATTGCATGGTTGATTTACGCGATTGGATATGAAATTGGAATCGATGGCGAAACAAAACACAGCTGGATCTGGTTTTTTAGTTTGTACATAATTTTGTTAGCCGGCTTTATCGTAATAAGAATCTGTTATAAAAGAATTTTGGGCTTATATAAATTACTACCACCATTTTTATTATTTTTAAATGGTATGCTTTTCGTATTTATTATTTTTATTCATATTTGGTGGCATTTGCCTTTTACTGGTTAATAAAGTCTTCCCATGCGGGAAGGCTTTTTTTATTTTGCATCATTTGACGATTTTTAGAAGTCAAGGCTTCGCATATTTACATTTGATCGACACATACTACGAGTAAGCTTCTAAGGAGGAATAGTATTATGAAGATAAAAGCGTTTGCTATTGGGCTTTTAGCAGCTTCTTCTCTTGTTGCATGTCAAGCACAACAGGAAGCTGGAAGATACCAGGATAATAATAACGGTGTTCAAAACACCAGTTTTCAACGTACAGCAGATAATATGTACGAAGAAGGCAAAAATATAAACAATTATGATAATGATCGAGGCATGGTTCATAATACTAATTATGACGTTGCGGAAAGAGCAGCTGATAAAGTTGCTAAGAATGTTGATGGTGTAAAACGCGCTTACGTTCTTAAAACCCGTGACAATGCTTATGTTGCTGCTGTGTTAGATGATAACAAAGACACAAATGACCTTTCTGATAAAAAGGAAAAAGAAATTACCAAAGCAGTAAAATCAACCGACCAGGATATCAACAACGTGTATGTGTCAACAAACCCCGACTTTGTCGATTTGACAAATAACTATGTTGACGATGTTCAAAACGGTAACCCAGTAAGAGGGTTCTTCCAAGAATTTGGTCAAATGGTTGATCGAATCTTCCCAGAAGCTCGATAATAACAAAACCAGGCTTCCTTTTTAGGATGCCTGGTTTTTGCTTAATTGTCCGGAGTTTTATCATAAATTTTCCATTCTCCATCTTTTTTATGAAGTCGGTAAATGCCTGCGTCGGATAATACATGTGTATAGGGTTCTGACTGTGGGCGTGTAGCGGTTTCCTCATAGTCGGCACGGGTTATTTTTACTACGGCAAAACGGTTCGAGAGTGTCGTTGCATGGGATTGGATGTCAGATTTCATAGTGAAGTCAAACGTCACTCCTGCATCTTCAAGTGATTGTCTAGAATAATGTGTCATAATTGTTTGTAATGCATAAAAATAGCCTTCTGTTCGACCCTCAACGGCTTTTAATCGATCAATATCATTCGTTTCCAAAGCTGCTTTCCATTCATGGTTATACTCATTTACAAGCTCAAGAATTTTTGCTTCATTTGGTGATTCTGACTTTTCCTGGTCCAATGCTCTTTTTATCATTACGATAGCTTCAGCGCGTGATGCATTACGATAAGGTTTGAACTCAACCTCTGTAACTCCATGAATTATTCCTACTCTGCTTGATTTATTAATGAATGACAGCGCCCAATGCCCAGAAGGAACATCTCGGAATTTTTTTGGACTGCCTATGGAAAAATCAATTCCTTCCTCCAATGCTCTTACAATGACGGCAGCGATTTCAGCTCTGGTGATCGGCCGGTTGGGTTCAAATTTTTGATCACCTACGCCTTCGATCAGTTCATTTGAAGAAGCTATGTAGATATTCTCTTCGTACCATCCACCTTTAACATCAGTAAAGGCCATACCATTTTCTTTTTTCTTAAGCTCCAAAACTCGATTTAAAATGGTAACAAACTCTGCGCGAGTTATTGATTGATTTGGTCTTATTTCATGACTGCCGTCTTCAGATTCATATCCTTTTACTAAATTCGAACGTACAAACTGAGTAATTTCTGGTTCAGCCCAATGGGAACTCACATCTACGGGATTATATCGCTCTGCATATACATTCGAGCTGCTTATAAACAGCATAACAGTAACTACCAAAACAGCTGTTTTCATAATTTTCATTCGTTAACCACCTTTTTTTACATATGGGGTTATCGTATCATGAAAAACAATTCCATAGGTACACCTTATTAAAGAGATTTTCAGTAGATTCTCTTTAATACCTGTGAAAAAATATAAAAAAAGGTTGCAAGCTGAGATGAGAAGAGTATAATCATCCCTAGACAAGTTGACTAAATTGTTCAAACGGTCAGGAGGTGAATGATGGCTAAAGAAAAAAGGAAAGAAATTCTTGATGCAGCGAGACATTCTTTTGCCACATTCGGTTATAAAGCGACAACGATGGATTTAGTTGCGAAAGCCGCTAATGTAGGAAAAGGGACGATTTATAATTTTTTCAAAAATAAAGAGGAACTTTTTCAAGAGATCATTGCAGAGCTTCTCTTAGAGATGAAAGAGCAAGCCGAAACTGTCATGCAAGCGGGGCGTCCTCTGAAGGAAAATGTCCATCTCGCTTTATTTGAGCTTCTTGAATATCGGAGAAGCCACCAGCTGACAGTAAAGCTCGTTCAAGAAGCAAAAGAAATTGGTACTTTTGCTGTGAAAGAGGCACTTGACAATATGGAAGCCTTGATCTTAGGGTATTTGAATGAAAAAATTACCCAGGCGATCGATCAGGGGGATATTCGATCATGTGATCCTGAAATTACGGCCTTCATGATGTTTAAGCTCTATACAGCTTTCATCATCGACTGGGAAGAACGCCATAAGCCGCTTTCAAAAGAAAAATTACTTCAATTGTTTGATGAGTACGTATTCAAAGGATTATCACCATCCTGATAATCCTTTTCTTTTGCAATAGAATGACTAAATGAACAAAATAGTCAAAAGTTATTAGGAGGAAATAAGAATGAATGGTTTTAAACTCTGGCTTTCAGAATTGAAAAGCATAGGAAAAGATAAAAAAATGTTGATTCCGTTTTTAGCGGTTTTGATGATTCCGCTCATTTACAGCGCCATGTTTTTATGGGCGTTTTGGAATCCATACGGAAGCATGGATCAACTGCCCGTCGCAATTGTTAACTCTGATGAAGGGGCTGAGTTTAATGGAGAACCTCTTGATGTCGGGGGCGAATTTGTCGATAACTTAGAGGATAGCGGAGACTTCAAATATGATGTTGTGTCAAAAGAGGAAGGATACCAGGGACTTGAGGATCAGCAGTATTATATGCTCGTAGAAATCCCTGAAAACTTTTCATCCCATGCAACGACTGTACTGGATGAAAAACCAGAAAAATTACAGTTGAAATATGTTCCGAATGAAGGGTTTAACTTTTTGTCTGCTCAAATAGGCGAATCTGCAACTGAGCAAATGAAGGCGAAACTATCCAGCGAAATGACGGAGACTTATGCAAATGCGATGTTCACCCAGTTTAATGAGATAAAAACTGGTCTTGCAGATGCTAGCGATAAAGCTGGAGAACTTAATGATGGAGCAGCTAAAATCGATCAAGGAGCTGAACAAATTAAAGAGAAGCTCCAAACCTTTACTGAGAAACAGTTGGAGTTAGCGGATGGAACACAGTCACTTCGTAATGGAGCTTCAGAATTAGCCAGTGGTTCAGCGGAGTTAAATAACGGTTTGGCCAAGTTGAATGATGGATTCGGTAAACTGAAGCAAGGGACAGGTGAGGCTCAATCAGGAGCTCAACAACTAAAAGAAGGACTTGGACAGTCCAAGCAAGGAGCAACTAAGTTAGAAGAGGGATTAGGACAACTGGTAGGAAAGACGAGTGAGCTTGAACAAGGAGCCGCTCAGTTGAATCAGTCGATTGGTCAGCTTCAGAAGGGATCTGAAAAGCTTTCTGGCTCTGCTGGTCAGCTTTCCGCTGGGCTAGGTGAATTGAAAAAGCAAATGACCCCATTGATTGAGAATCTTCCTGATGAGCAAAAACAAGCTTTACTAACTCAAATCGGAGCGCTTCAAACAGGGGCTTCTCAGATTGCAGATGCTTCTCAAGGTTTATCCGACGGCGCAAGTCAAATTTCTTCTGAAACGGAAGGATTGCCAGCCCAAGTGTCAGCATTAAATCAGGCTCAACAGCAATTGAAAGCTGGAGCATCCGAGCTGTCTGAAGGACAGTCGCAACTTTATACCGGAGCTGCTCAATTAGTTGATGGTGAAAACCAATTGTACAACAATATGCAGACCTTTGCCTCCAAGCTGGGAGAAGCTCAATCAGGGTCCAGTAAGCTTGCTTCAGGAGCTTCCGACCTGAATCAAGGTGCGAGTCAGGTGTTTGATGGATCTAACCGCTTGGCAGATGGCTCTCAAAAGCTTCAGCAAGGAGCAAGCGACTTATCTGAAGGTACGAATGAGTTGACTGCCGGAACAGATCAATTCGAAAATGAACTTACCGATGCATCAACGGAAGCAAACAAGGTGCAGGCTGACGAAGAGACTGGCGATATGATGGCGAAGCCTGTAGATTTGGATAAGGAAGCCGTCAATTCTGTTCCCAATTACGGAACTGGATTCACGCCATATTTCCTTTCTCTAGGATTGTTTGTCGGAGCCTTGTTACTAACGATCGTGTATCCTGTGAGAGAACCGGTTCTTGCACCGAAGAATGCATTTAGCTGGTTCATTTCCAAATTTGGTGTATTACTCGGGGCAGGCATAATCCAGGCCGTTGTTGCAGCAAGTGTTATCCTTTACGGGCTCGGACTTGAAGTAGCGAGTGCGCCTTACTTTTATTTATTCAGTATTATAACGAGTCTTACGTTTATGGCTCTCGTACAGATGCTTGTTACTTTAATGGGGGACCCTGGCCGATTTGTTGCGATTATCATTCTTATTTTACAATTGACTACAAGTGCAGGGACCTTCCCGCTTGAATTGATACCAGAACCACTGCAAGCATTTAACCCGCTTCTGCCGATGACATATTCAGTCTCTGGGTACAAAGCGGTGATTTCTGACGGAAACTTTTCAGCGATGTGGCAGGACGCGTCAGTTCTCGGAGGCTTTATCATTGGGAGCATACTCATAACGATCACTTATTTTGTCATTAAATTCAAGAAAACGTACACGTATCATCAAGAGAAGACTGCGTAAATGTGAGGAGAGAGTGCCGGCACTCTCTCCTTTTTGCTATACTAAGGGGCACTGAACCTGGAGGAGGAAAACGATGATTTCTAACTTAAAGCCTGAAGAGGCAAGAGCTTTTGTATCCTTAACGAGTAAACTGGAGAGAGAATCGGACTTCTTGCTGTATGAAGCTGGGGAAAGAGAGATGTCAGAAGACAAAGCGCGTTCGATGATCCAATCTATTGAAAAACAAAAGAACTCAGCTATATTTGTCGCCAGGAGTGGTGACGAGCTGATTGGCCACGTCATGTGTATCGGCGGAAGCGCCAGAAGAAACCGTCATACCGTCCATATTGTAACGGGAGTCCTGGCTGATTATCGTGGAAAGGGATGGGCAACCCGTTTGTTTGCAGAGGTGGATGAATGGGCGGTTGAACACCATATACATAGACTTGAATTAACCGTTATGGTGCATAATGAACCAGCTAAGAAGTTATACGAAAAAGCAGGCTTTGCAATTGAAGGAACGAAAAAAGATTCTTTGTTCGTAAACGGCGATTGGGTGGACGAGTACTTGATGGCTAAAGTATTCTAGCAGTTTTTAATATGGGGACAGGCCATCTATCTTTCATGTTCCTTGTGGTGCCTTCATATAGTTAAGATAAGTGAAATCCAAGGAGGGGGCACCTTTGAAACCAGAAGACCAAAAAAAGCTCGAATATGCGATAAGAGAGATTACGGAAATCGCAAAAGGGTTTGGGCTTGATTTCTACCCGATGCGATACGAAGTCTGTCCTGACGATATTATTTATACCTTCGGTGCGTATGGAATGCCGACACGTTTTTCACATTGGAGCTTTGGAAAACAGTATTATAAAATGAAAATCCAATACGATCTCGGACTTAGTAAAATCTATGAGTTGGTCATTAATTCGAACCCATGCTATGCCTTTTTGTTGAATTCGAACAGCTTGATTCAAAATAAATTGATCGTCGCTCACGTACTGGCTCACTGTGATTTCTTTAAGAATAATGCTCGTTTTCAAAACACAAAACGGGACATGGTAGAAAGCATGGCTGCAACGGCTGAGCGGATCGCCGCCTACGATAAGCTTTATGGAAAAGAAGAAGTTGAGTCGTTCTTGGATGCCGTCCTTGCGATCCAGGAGCATATTGATCCATCGCTGGTTCGCCCGAAGTTAGCCTGGTCCATGGATGAGGAAGAGAGCTCAGAAAAACGCACCTATACTCCTTATGATGATTTATGGAAAATGGATGAATCTTCTTCGGAAGACCGCCCTAATTTCAGGAAGAAGCGGAAATTCCCACCCCGTCCAGAGAAGGATCTTCTCCTCTTCATTGAACAGTACAGTCGAGAACTGGAGGATTGGCAGCGGGACATTTTGACAATGATGCGTGAGGAAATGCTATATTTCTGGCCTCAGCTGGAAACGAAGATTATGAATGAGGGCTGGGCATCATACTGGCATGCGAGAATTCTTAGGGAAATGGATTTGACAAGCGATGAAGCAATTGAATTTGCGAAACTGAACGCAAGTGTCGTACAGCCATCAAAAACTCAATTAAACCCTTACTATCTTGGTTTGAAAATCTTTGAGGACATTGAAGATCGTTATGACAACCCTTCGGAAGAAATGAGGAAGCATGGGGTCGAGCCAGGATCAGGACGTGAGAAAATTTTTGAAGTACGAGAAATAGAGTCTGATCAAAGTTTTATTCGCAACTATTTGACGAGAGAACTTGTGCGTCGTGAAGATTTATATCTATTTCAAAAGCAAGGCCAGAAATATAAAATAACAGATAAAGACCATGAAGCGGTTC
>NZ_JRNX01000129.1 GCF_000786645.1 Halobacillus sp. BBL2006 | reverse complement strand
TTCTACCGGGTAATCCCCCGCAGCTGTTTCACCTGAAAGCATGATCGCATCTGTCCCGTCAAAAATGGCGTTCGCAACGTCAGAAGCTTCCGCACGGGTCGGACGTGGATTGCGCTGCATAGAATCAAGCATTTGGGTAGCCGTAATTACTGGCTTACCAGCTTTATTACACTTGCGGATTAACTCTTTCTGTACTAGCGGTACATCCTCTGCAGGAATTTCCACGCCAAGGTCGCCACGAGCTACCATCAATCCATCACTAACTTCCAAGATTTCGTCAATGTTATCGACACCTTCTTGGTTTTCAATCTTAGGAATGATTTGAATATCCAATGCATCATGTTTTTCCAGCAATTCTTTAATTTCAAGCACGTCTGACGCACGGCGTACAAAGGAAGCCGCAATGAAATCGACACCTTGTTCAATTCCAAATTTGATATCAGCAGCGTCCTTCTCCGTAATTCCTGGAAGGTTGACACTTACATTAGGAACATTGACACCTTTTTTATTTTTCAGCGGGCCATTGTTTAATACGGTCGTTTTGATTTCATTTTTTTCATTTAGAATCTCTTCGACTTGGAGTTCTACTAATCCATCATCAAGAAGGATTTTAGAACCAGGATGTACGTCATTGATTAATCCTGGATAAGTAACGGAGAAACGCTCCGCGTCCCCCTCAATATCTTCCATAGTCACATAGGCTGTCGATCCTTTTTCTAGATAAACTTCGCCTTCTTTCAACGTTCCTGTACGGATCTCTGGTCCTTTCGTATCAAGAAGAATCGCTACTGTTTTACCTGTAGTTGATGCAGCTTCGCGAATGTTTTTAATACGAGCACCGTGCTCGTCAAAATCTCCGTGGGAAAAGTTCAGTCGAGCGACATTCATTCCTGCCTCGATCAGCTCGGTCAACTTCTCAACTGACTCTGACGCAGGTCCGATCGTGCTGACAATTTTTGTTTTTCTGAACATACTTCTTCCTCCTCTTGTATCTCTTACGTTTATATGGATAATTCTTTTGAAAGACGATACATGTCAAGGTCTACTTCATGTTTCGTGTTAAGAATTTCTACTATATCATGATCCACTAATTTATTTTGTTGTATACCCACCATGCGTCCGGCTTTACCGTCAATGATAAGATCTACAGCGTGAGCTCCTAAGCGGCTGGCAAGAACGCGGTCTGAAGCTGAAGGTGACCCTCCACGCTGAGTGTGACCGAGTACGGTGACTCTCGTTTCAAGATTGGCAGTTTCTTTGATCTTTCTAGCGAAATCAACACCACTACCTACGCCTTCTGCTACGATAATAATGCTGTGTTTCTTGCCTCGATCGTGTCCTCGCTTCAATCGATCGATCACATCTTCAAACTCATCCTCTGCTTCAGGAATCAAAACAGATTCGGCACCGTCAGCTAATCCTGCCCATAACGCTAAATCACCCGCGTTACGACCCATGACCTCGATAACATACGTACGTTCATGAGAGGTAGCAGTGTCACGAATTTTATCAATGGCATCGATGATGGTGTTCAATGCAGTATCAAAACCAATTGTGAAATCAGTTCCAGGAATATCATTATCAATCGTTCCAGGAACACCGATACATGGATAACCTTTTTCGGTCAATTTCTTGGCACCCATGAATGTACCATCTCCGCCGATGGCAATCAATCCTTCAATGCCGTGCTTCTTCAACTGTTCAATCCCTTTCAGTTGACCTTCCTCCGTTTTGAATTCTTCACAACGTGCAGAGTACAGTTTTGTTCCTCCACGTTGAATAATATCACCAACCGAACCTAGTTCCATCTTTTCAATATTACCATCGATCAACCCTTGGTAGCCGTATTTCACTCCATAGACTTCCAGGCCATGATAGATCGCTTTACGGACAACCGCACGGATGGCTGCATTCATTCCAGGTGCGTCACCGCCACTTGTCAGTACGCCTATTTTCTTCATCCTCATCACCTCAAAAAATATACTAGTTATTTTGTCCCCAGTCAAAGAATATTTGAAACCTTTCCGCGTTCACTCTTCTTTCTAGTGTGTACCAAAAGAGCGCTCCGTAAAAGGTGGGTTTGAAGAAGAACGCCAAAATGATAGCGTTACCATCACCCTAAGATGCGAAAAGTCGCACTCTTTTGTGCGACTTTCCTTTCTTATTCGGAACTATTTTTTTACCGAGTCTTATTATAAATCAAGATAAGTATAATCGCCAATATTTTTATACTTAATGAAACGGCCTTCCAATAACTGGTTTTCCTCCAGTTCTGATAATTCTTGCAACGATCTTGAAAGGACTTGTTCGATCTCTTTCGCCTGCGCAGGAATATCCCTATGGGCGCCACCTCTTATTTCAGGAATGACCTCATCGATCACTTCCAAGGCTTTAAGATCGTACGAAGTGATCTTCATGGATTCTGCCGCTTGTTGAGCCAGACTTGCATCCTTCCATAGAATAGATGAAGCACCTTCAGGTGAAATAACAGAGTAAGTGGAATTTTCTAACATATAAATTCTATCTCCGATTCCCAGTCCTAATGCTCCACCGCTTCCGCCTTCACCGATAACGATACAGATGATAGGCACAGTAAGTCCCGCCATCTCCATAAGGTTACGGGCAATCGCCTCACTCTGTCCGCGCTCCTCTGCAGCCTTCCCAGGGTAAGCCCCCTTCGTATCAATGAACGTGACGATCGGCCTTCGGAACTTTTCTGCCTGTTTCATTAACCGAAGTGCCTTCCGATAGCCTTCAGGGTGAGGCATTCCAAAGTTTCTACGGATGTTTTCTTTTGTGTCTTTACCTCTTTGGTGTCCGATAACCGTTACAGGCTTATCGTGAAATTTGGCAATACCTGAAACAATCGCTTCATCATCACCATATAGACGATCTCCATGCAGTTCCAGAAAGTCAGTGAAGAGGTGCTCAATGTAATCCAGCGTAGTCGGGCGCTCAGGGTGTCTGGCCATTTGCACTCGATCCCATGGCTGCATTCGATCATAGACATCCGTCTCAAGCTTTTCCAGGCGTTTTTCCAGTGTCACAATTTCTTCACTTAAATCCATCTCGCTATTTTCTGTCATCCGCTTTAAATCAGCGATTTTTTCACGTAGTTCTATGACAGGCTTTTCAAACTCAAGTACATGCTTCACTCTTCTTCACCTCCTGGACGGTGGATATCTAATACGGTAGTAAGTGTCTTCTTCAACTGATGTCGATGAACAACCCGATCCAGCTGGCCGTGTTCTAACAAGAATTCAGCTGTTTGAAAGTCTTCCGGCAGTTTTTCCCTGATTGTCTGTTCAATGATTCTGCGCCCTGCAAAGCCAATTAACGCACCAGGCTCAGCAAAATTATAATCACCAAGGGATGCAAAGCTTGCTGAAACACCACCAGTCGTCGGATGGGTCATAACAGAAATGAACAACCCACCGTCCGCATGCAAACGTTGCAGCGCTACAGAAGTTTTGCCCATCTGCATTAAGCTGAGTACTCCTTCTTGCATACGGGCTCCCCCAGAAGCTGTAAAGATAATGAATGGGATTTTCTCTTTTCTAGCTTTTTCAATGGCGTTCGTGATCTTCTCTCCGACCACGGATCCCATACTTCCCATACGGAACCGCGCATCCATCACAGCAAGGGCTGTAGGATTACCTGATAACAAGGCTTTTCCTGTTACTACAGCCTCATTTAAGTCAGATTTCATGCGATCTTTTTCAAGCTTCTCCTCATATTCTGGAAATTCCAGAGGGTTGTTCGATATCATATTCTTGTCCCACTCTTCAAAGGAACCTTCATCAAAGATATGTTGAATTCTTTCATAAGCACTTAATCGATGATGATGATCACAATGAGGGCAAACATTCATATTTCGGTTCAATTCTTTTCTATAGAAGATCTTTTGACAATTTGGGCATTTTTGCATAAGACCTTCAGGTACATCCTGCTTTGCTTCCTGTCTAGGAATGGATGCGTATCTTTTTTTCTTGCTGAAAAAATCTCTTAGCAAGGTGATTCCTCCTTTGGGACAAAGCTTCCTTTCTGTCCAATATACAAAAAAGTAGTTACATAATCTCGGTTATCATGTCGAATGCTTTCGACATTCGTTATTATGATGAAAATAGATGAAGGACTTCAACGCGGTCATCAGTTCTTAATACCTGCACTATTTTATGATACCAAGATTTTTCATATTGTATGTCATGGACTGTATGAGTAAAGCCGTAAATGAATTGCCACATTGATAGTAAGAGGTGCTGTCCGGAACGTTCAAATAAGTATTGGAAAAGTTCTTCGTGTCGCTTCTCTTTTTCTATAATCTCGTCGATTTTGTTCAATTCATCTTCAGTCAGCTTCCCTAACAATCTCATGACAACTTCCTTTTCGAGCATCTGCTTAGCAGTAAAAAGTTCCTCTCTTGTTCTCGACTCATTCAATAGGAAGTTGGATAATAACTCTACCATATGATGGGGGCGGTAGGCTCTCATGAAAGTCCCTTCTCCTCTTCTTGTTTCGATAAGACCAAGAAGTTCCATCGCACGTAAGGCTTCTCTTATCGAGGACCTTCCTACATTCAACTGCTCACTAAGCTCTCGCTCGGATGGTAATTTATCGCCTGGCTTCAAATGGTGATATTCGATATAAGACTTTAATTGATCCAATACACCTTCGTAAACTTTACCTTTCTGCGAACGGGTCACGAACCACGAACACTCCTTTACAAAATGGAAGAATTCTAAACCTATGTAAGGAGAAAAGCCAAGTGAGCTTTTCTCCTTCAACATAGACATTATTCTTCATCAATTAGAGTCAGCTGTCTTGTTTTCTCGGCAACTTCTTCCGGGTCAACATGGTGTCTGGCAACGCCTGACTCCATGGCAGCTTTTGCTACGCTTGCTGCAACTGCGGGAGCTACTCGTGAGTCGAAAGGAGCTGGAATAACATAGTCTTCACTCAATTCATCTTCACTTACTAAAGAAGCGATCGCTTCTGCTGCAGCGATTTTCATTTTTTCATTGATTCGAGTTGCCCGCACATCTAAAGCACCACGAAAAATCCCTGGAAATGCAAGCACATTATTTACTTGGTTTGGGAAATCTGAACGTCCTGTTCCAATCACACGTGCTCCTGCTTCTTTCGCATCTTCAGGCATGATTTCAGGTTCTGGATTCGCCATTGCAAAAATAATGGAATCATCGTTCATCCTTGACACCATTTCCTTAGATAAAAGTCCTCCGACAGAGACGCCGATAAATACGTCTGCCCCTTCCATTACTTCATCCAACTTACCTTCAATACGGTCTTTATTGGTGATCTTAGCAATCTCATCTTTCACATCGTTCATTCCATAGTCGCGTCCTTCAAAGATGGCCCCTTTAGAATCACACATGATAATATCACGTACACCGAAATGATAAAGTAATTTAATGATAGCAATTCCAGCAGCTCCTGCACCATTGGCTACAACCTTGATTTCCGAGAATGACTTTCCGGTAATCTTCAAGGCGTTCATCAAACCAGCCACCGTCACAATGGCTGTCCCATGTTGGTCATCATGAAAAATAGGAATGTTCGTTTCCTTCTTCAAACGATCTTCAATGATAAAACAGTTTGGAGCGGCAATGTCTTCTAAGTTCACTCCCCCAAACGTAGGTTCCATCAATTTGACGGTTTGTACAATTTGATCAATATCTCTTGTATTTAAACAAATTGGAAAGGCATCCACTCCAGCGAAGCTTTTGAACAAAGCTGCCTTTCCTTCCATGACAGGCAGCGCAGCTTCGGGACCAATATTCCCAAGTCCAAGAACAGCAGAACCGTCACTTACAACAGCCACCATGTTTCCTTTCATCGTGTAGTCATAAACCGTTTCTTTATGATCATAGATCTCTTTACAAGGCTCAGCTACTCCTGGGGAATAAGCTAAACTTAAGTCTTTCGCATTTCTAACAGGGACTTTGGAAGTAGTTTCAAGTTTCCCTTTATTGACTCGGTGTATATGCAGTGCTTCATCTCGTAAATTTGACACGACTACACGCTCCTTTAACAAATAAATTAAAGCCGTTCCGGGTGGTCAGACCACCATCAACTCCTTAATTATAACAGATGAATATATAGTGTAAAGAATTACAAAAATCCGGGCTGAGAATCTTCTGCTGGTGCTATTTTTTATAGGCACGAAGGGCTACTGAATCGCTTCCGAAATATTGGTTCAGCTGTGTCAGACACTCTCTAGACGTATCTAAAGCATAGGTTTCGCCTAATTGATACGTTTTCCGGTCATCGGACCGAACAATTAACACAGGCGTATTGCCCGGGAAATATGCCGACATCTTTTTCAGTTTTTCAATGGCTTCATTTTCTTTCGATTTTTCTACTCTTACAAATAACCTCTGGTCTGGTTCCTGTTGAAACGATTCGCTCTCAAATGCAGTTAAATCCGAGGCGATCATTTGCTTGGTGTTTCGTCGTTCTTCGACTTTTCCTTTAATAAATACAAGCATTTGCTCCGACAGCCATGTTTTTACGCTTCGATATAATTCTGGAAATAGAACAACGTCCATTTCTCCCGTCTCGTCACTGATCGTAACAAATGACATCGGGTCTCCCCGCTTCGTACGAATCTCTTTAATGGTTTCAATGACAGCTGCTACCTGCAGGCTTCTGTTGTGATGAACGTAAAAAGCCTGTTTCACGGGTACAACCCCTTTGGACCTTAGTTGTGTTCTATGGACCTCAAGAGGGTGATTGGACAAATAAGTTCCTAGCACTTCTTTCTCCATGGCTAATTTCTTTAAGACAGGGAAAGGCTCTGCTTCAATTGTTTGATCACCTAGATCGAGGTCAGCCTCAAAAAGACCCGGCTGATCATGAAACTCTTTGAATAATTCCCCTTGCTCAAGCGCCTGATCAATACTTGCAAGCAGAATTGCTCTATTCGACTGTACTTCATCAAATGCTCCAGCTAAAACCAGCGATTCAATGACTGATCTGTTTACAGCTTTTGAACCAACTCGAAGACAAAAATCATTCAAATGCTTGAATCGTCCGTGTTGCCTTTCTTCTAGGATAGCTTGTGCCGCTTGAAACCCAACTCCTTTAATGGCAAGCAAGCCCATACGAATTGAGCCATTCTCATCCTTACAGAATATTTGACTATTGTTGATTGAAGGAGCCTTTACCTTCGTCTTAAATTCCTTAGCTTCCCGAATATAAGCCGCTAGCTTATCACGGTCTCCCATGTGAGCATTGATCAGCTCTGCAAGAAAATAAGAAGGATAATGGGCTTTCATATATGCCAGCCAGTAAGCTATAAAGCTGTATGCAACCGCATGACTCCGATTAAATCCGTAGTTGGAAAATTTAACAATCCAATCAAACAACTGATTTGAAACTCGTTCAGAGTAGCCGTTTAAGCTAGCTTTTCGAACGAAGTTTTCCCTTTCTTCATTCAAAATCTCCGCTTGTTTTTTACTGACAGCTCTTCTCAATAAGTCAGCTTCACCCAGCTTATAGCCTGCAATCTTCTGGGCCACTTGCATGATCTGCTCTTGATAGATCAGTACCCCATATGTGTGTTTCAGAATCGGTTCAATATCTGGATGAGGGTATTGTACTTTTTCTCGATTCTCTTTTCGGTCAATATATGTTTGAATATAATCCATTGGTCCAGGGCGATAGAGTGCGTTAACCGCAACGATGTCTTCAAAATGAGAAGGCTTTAGACGAGTGAGAACACTCTTCATCCCTTGAGACTCTAATTGAAACACTCCGTTCGTTTTTCCTTCTTTCAAAAGAGTAAACGTTTCTGAGTCATCAAAAGGCACATCGGTAATTGAAAAATCACTGTCCTTGAACCTTCTGATTTTGTTTTCAATCTTTTCAATGAACGTCAAATTCCTTAAACCCAAAAAGTCGATCTTCAAAAGGCCGACTTTCTCTAACTCCCCCATAGCCAGTTGAGTCAAGTTTACATTACCTTGCCCTCTCATCAGTGCGGTGTATTGCACAAGCGGCTGTTCACTGATCACGACACCAGCCGCATGAGTTGAAACGTGACGAGGAAGGCCCTCTAGCTTCGTTGCGACTTTAAACAAACGCTTCAGCCGGTCAGAATTGCGGATATAATCTTTTAGCGCCACTGATTTCTGTACAATTTGAACGAGAGAATCGTTCGCACTTTTTGGTATTTGCTTTAAGATGAAGGCAGCATCGCTGTCATCAATAGCCATGACTTTGAATAAATCTCTCAAAACACTTCTCGCTGCGAACGTTCCAAAAGTACAAATTTGAGCAACATGACGCTTCCCATACTTTTCCGCTACATAATCGATCACTTCATCTCTGCGGTGATCGGGGAAATCGATGTCAATGTCCGGCATGGTGATCCGTTCAGGATTAAGGAAACGCTCAAATAACAAGCCATAGGCTAATGGATCGACTTGAGTGATATCTAATAGATAGGCAACGATCGATCCTGCGGCAGATCCACGACCGGGTCCAGCCTGGATTCCACGATCTCTTGCATACGCAATGAAGTCCCATACGATTAAGAAATAGTCATTAAACCCCATTGAGTCTATGATATTCAATTCATGGTCCAACCGTTGAAGTGCAGCTTCTCGGTTGTTTATATATTTCTTTTCCAAAGCATCCATACATAAGCCACGCAAATAATTTCCCGGCTCTTCACCAGCCGGTGCGGGATAAGAAGGAAGAAGCTGCTGGGAGAGATCAAGCTCTACATCACATTTCTTCGCAATAACCTCTGTTTGTTCAATGACTTCTGGCCACCAATCTTTGAAAAAGGCTTCCATCTCCTCAGGTGATTTCAAGAATTGGTGATTAGACTCGATAGACGAAGGCAGCCGACTTCCTTCGTCTATCGCTCTTAATGACAGATAGGCTGTGGCATCATCACGCTCAAGATAACGAACATCTCCGAGGGCGACAACCTTTATCTTTTCTTGGTCAGACCATTCTTTTAATGGCTTATGCAATTGTCTCTTAGAGTGAAGGTCGCGATCTTGAATACTTAAGTAAACATCGTCACTTTGGAAAGTTTGAAAGAGCGGCTGCAATTCTTTCTCTGCTTCAATGAAATTCCAGTTAGCGATAGATTCCGCGATCGAACTCATAGAAGTCAGAACGATCGAGATCAAACCAGTGGAGAAACCTTTCAGCTGCTCTACAGGAATTTTTTCATTCTTCGTATGAATCCACGAACTAATTTTCATTAGGTTTTGATATCCAAAGTGATTTTTAGCCAGAAACAAAGTAGGTATAGAACCCGTATCGGTTAGCACATCAACTTTAAGCCCAATAATCGGCTTGATGCCATTGGTTTTGCAAGCTTCATAAAAGGAAACGCTACCACTCATGATGCCTTTGTCCGTCAAAGCAAGTGAGTGGTAACCCAAATTCTTAGCGCGCATTACTAGGTCATTAACCTTGATTGTGCTATCCATTAAGCTGTACCCACTCTGTATATGTAAATGTGTAAAAGCCATTGCGTTCACCTTCTTTCACTATAAATTATAGCGAAGACTCTAGCATTGAGAAAAGCCTTCTGCATAAAAGACACATAGATCGAATACTTTCTACTAAAGAGACTAAATCCCCTTAGCGAAAAGAGGGACAAGATGGATGATCGTTTAGCAATCTCAATGATTCAATGTTTCTTTATCGCATTCGGAGTGATTGTAGGGGGGACCATCATTGGAAGTATTGGCAGCTATATGACAGGAGAAGCACCTTTAACCGCAATGTTCAGAATCGCAAAGAGCCTGAGGATATGGGCAATAGTTGCAGCGATAGGCGGAACCTTCGACGCAATCAGCAATTTTGAGAAAGGGATTTTCGATGGATCTACCTTTGATATTTTCAAACAAGTCATGATGATCGTATCAGCCATGGGTGGAGTCAAAACAGCTTTACTCCTTTTTGAATGGCTGCTGGGAGATGAAGTCACCTAATGCATATTCCTCCCTACTATCAAAGGCCAGAATGGAAACGTTTTTTCGCAGGAGTAGTACTGGGAACTATCCTCGGTTACCTGTTTTTTTTATTTATTCATGGACAATTCCAGGAACAATATACGAAAGAGCATATCGAACTTACTTCCAAGCTAAATGAAGTGGAAGATAAATATGAAGCATTATTAAAAAATCAAAATAACAGAAATGAAACGAAACCATTGTCGGTCGTAGACATCTCCGTAGCTTATACCAATGCTAAGAGGCTTGAGGTAGACTTGCTGACTCAACACCAGTTAACAAGTATGGTCAAAGAACAACTCACTTCCATACCCGGTAAAGATTTAACAACCGTCGCAAGTCAGGTAGATTTGATGGTCTCTACCATAGAAAATAAAAATTACGTAGTCGATGATTTATCCTATGAATTGAAAGTGTCCAAACTGATTGTTTCGGAAGTTATCCAATTTCAATTAGAAATCAAAATTTTACGATAAAAGCAGGTGAGGGATCACCTGCTTGCTTTATATTCTTTACATACTTGTTCCAATTCTTGTGCAATCTGTTCAGTTTCTTCCCAATTCTCCGCTTTAGCACCGGAAGCCATCGGGTGTCCCCCGCCATTATGATT
>NZ_JRNX01000128.1 GCF_000786645.1 Halobacillus sp. BBL2006 | reverse complement strand
GGCTTGGCAGGGATACTTTTTTGATACCGAAGGAAATATTTTTGGTGTTCACCAACCAGATAAAAATGCCAAGTAACCTCCCCGTGTTCGTGAAATTTCAAGCGGCTGGGACAGAAGTGTTTTAGCCATTCTAAAAATCGAACGATGGTGAAATTCTTATGATAAGATTTTACCATCGTTCGGTTTTTTATGGTAGATTAGCGCAACATGTCCAATTCCTGCTATTACTTCGGGCATTTGTCTTGTAAGGTGGAAGGATGACCGTTCCGACAGAATGCATCGCTTTCCGCGAGCACGGCTTCAGCCGCCCGCGAAAAGCGGAGTGTATTTCCGAAGCGGTCATTCAGAGCCATCGATTACTTCTAAATTTCCCTACCCTTAGTCGTTCGTCTTTAGATTGGATGTTTATAATTATGTCCAACCCCTTTTATTCTCTTGAAAGAAATTGATCCTTTGTAAGGTTTCTCTTTTTAAAAAAAGGACCCAGTCAGATCCCCTTTTGAGCATTCAATTTAAAATATATTCGAGTACTTCATCTTCTTCTAGAAAGGTCAATGCTTTCTCACGATACACTTCTTCATGAAGAAACGTGTGGCGGTTCGGCTTGATGAGGGGACTTTTTTCAATCGCCAGCTGGAAGTCATGCCTTCTTATCCCCAGGGACTTCACATATTCGAAAAACCCTGTACGGCTGAATACCTTTTGCATGCGTTCCGCTCGATGTTCCTGCACATTTGCCACAATGTAAGTAGCGATACCGACCTGAATTCCATGCATCTGAGGGTGCTCTGCATACTTATCAAGAGCGTGAGAAACAAGGTGTTCCGACCCGCTGATGGGAGCGCTGTTACCACTGATGACTGTCGCCACTCCTCCCATCGTCAAGGAGCTGACAAGTTCTTTTAAAAACGTAGGGTTCTTTATGTCCTGCATCGGCGTTCGTATAAAACTATTCACGGCTTTTTTACTCAACATAGAAGCAAACGCATTAACATGACCGACACCACGGGATTCTTCATATTCCCAGTCGTAAAGGGCGGTGATATTCGACATTAAATCACCGACGCCAGCCAGAATAAATTTATCAGGGGCGTGCTGAATGATATCGAGGTCGGCCACGATTCCATAAGGAACTTTGGCTGGAACGGTCGTTTTTCTTCCTTCAATGAGTAAAGAACAGTTGCTGCTCGCAAAGCCGTCATTGGATGCGGAGGTTGGGACACT
>NZ_JRNX01000127.1 GCF_000786645.1 Halobacillus sp. BBL2006 | reverse complement strand
GCGATTTTCGATGATGTTTCGTTTCGTCTATTACAAGGAGAGCACATTGGACTGATCGGCGCCAACGGCGAAGGGAAGTCCACGTTTATGAATATTATTACAGGAAAACTGGAGCCTGATGCTGGAAACATTACATGGTCGAAGCACACCCGTGTCGGGTACCTGGACCAGCACGCGGATCTTGTTGAAGGAATGACGATCCGCGATGTGTTAAGAACGGCCTATCAATATCTGTTTGATATGGAAACAGAGATGAATGAGCTTTTTGCAAAAATGGGAGAAGTAGACTCGGATGAGCTCACTGAGCTTCTCGAAGAAACGGGCCGAATTCAGGATGCCCTGACAAACAACGATTTCTACACGATTGATGCAAAAGTGGAAGAAGTCGCCAATGGATTAGGACTTGATGAAATCGGACTTGAGCGTCAAGTAGTTGACTTGAGCGGTGGTCAGCGCACGAAAGTATTGCTCGCAAAATTGCTGCTTGAAAAGCCGGACATTTTGCTGCTCGATGAGCCGACCAACTATTTGGACGTCGAGCATATTGAATGGCTGAAAAACTATTTATTGAATTACGACCATGCCTTCATCTTGATCTCCCACGACATCCCATTTTTAAACAGCGTTGTGAACTTGATCTATCATATGGAAAATCAGCAGCTGACACGCTACCCTGGTGATTACAATGAATTTCTCCGTGTGTATGAAATGAAGAAGCAGCAGTTGGAAGCCGCTTATAAAAAGCAGCAAAAAGAAATTGCCAACTTGAAAGATTTCGTTGCGCGTAACAAAGCTAATGCGGCGACAAGTAAAATGGCGATGTCCCGCCAGAAAAAGCTTGATAAGATGGACGTCATCGAACTGGATTCAGAAAAACCGAAGCCTCATTTCAACTTCAAGCAAGCACGTACCCCAGGGAAATACTTGTTTGAAACGAAAGACCTCGTGATCGGATACGATGAGCCGTTATCACGTCCACTTAACCTTAGTATGGAGCGTGGACAAAAGCTTGCCTTATCCGGTGCAAACGGAATCGGTAAGACGACGTTATTGAAGAGTATTCTCGGAGAAATCCAGCCTGTATCTGGGTCCGTCGAGCTAGGCGATCACCTTCATATCGGCTACTTCGAACAAGAGCTGAAGGAAATCAGCAACCATACATGTATCGAAGAGATCTGGGAAGAATTCCGTCACTTTACTCAATATGAAGTCCGTGCTTCCCTAGCGAAATGTGGTCTGACACGTAAGCACATCGAAAGTAAGGTTCAAGTGTTGAGCGGCGGTGAAAAAGCCAAGGTGCGCCTATGTAAATTGATCAATAAAGAAACCAATTTACTGGTATTAGATGAACCGACCAACCACTTGGATGTCGATGCAAAAGCCGAATTGAAACGTGCTTTGAAGGAATATAAAGGCAGCGTCCTTCTCATCTCGCACGAGCCTGAATTTTATCAGGATATCGTCACAGATGTTTGGAACTGCGAAGACTGGACGACAAAAGTGTTTCAATAAAAAGTAAGCACGTATCATGATAAGCATACAATCGCTATCAAATGTAGAAACAACCACAAAGAAACGGTCATCGTCTAACACGGTGACCGTTTCTTTTATGGTTATTTCACTTTCTCCCAGCCGAGCTCATGAGAGGATTTCAAATCAATGACTGCCGTTTCACTCCAAAAATTCGTTAACGTATGCTGCGTATGTTCGATGATCTGTGAAGCAGTTAAGTATTTATTGTCACAAGTTGTATGAGCATCTGAAATTAATGTTACATGGTAACCATGGTCAAAAGCTCCACGCGAGGTAGAGTCAACACAATAATCTGTCTGGGCTCCGCAAATAAAAAGATGATCAGCTTCAACTTTATCAAGCGTCTTTTTAAGTGACGTACGTACAAAAGCATTCGGAACCGATTTAAAAATTACAGCATCTTGTTCCAACGGTTTCTCCAATTCAGGATGAAGCTGCCAGCCATCCGCCCCACGTTTCATTGGCCCCTCTGGATACTCATGTTGAACGTATATGACGGGAATTTGCTTTTCTCTTGCTCGATGGATTGCTCGGTTGATATTGGTGATTTTCTCTTCACACTGATACGAGTTTTCCATGACAGCCTTTTGGACATCAATGACGACTAATACTTCTTTCCCCATTCGCTCACATCCTTTTAGATTCTCACTATACCATTCTCTAAAAGAGTACAGAGTTCCTGCGCACGGCTTTAGTAAAACTTTAGAGATTGCCGTCGAAAGAGCTCTATCGTTATGTGAAACGGTATTGAAAAAACTTAAATACCTCGCATCACTTTCGTTCGTTTTCCACAACGCTCACATTCATATATGGTTCGCGACTTTATTTCTTCATCCCATCCCACTGATTTGAATCTATGCCATCCGATCCGGCACAAAATGCTTTCTTCAATATTCTTTCGTGAGCGCTAACGATACACCTATCGTTAGTAAAGCAAAGTCCAGATAATAAAAGCTAAGGCCAGTTTGAAATCTCAGGACAATCAAAACAATGCCTACGAACAGGAGAAGACCACTGCCTTTTTTAAGAAGAGATTCCACAAGATCCCCACCTTTGTAAATAATATTAAAAGGCGATTCCAAAGAGAGTCACTTTTTTAATATAAATTATGAAGTTACCTATTTCTTATGGTTGTACTTTTTGTCATATTCCTCTGACCTCGATTGAAAATAGAGGATACTTAACCAGCCGAAGATTGAGATTCCTGCAGCAAATAGAGAAACCCAAAACCCCACGAAAATCTCCCCCATTACATTCAATTGGAAGCGATTCCTTACATTTAACTTGTTCTTCACAGAAATGGTTTCTAACCTGAGGTTTAATCCCCTCATACAAATCTTTCAAATGTACCTCTATACCCTGTTTCGTATTATGAAAAAAGGGTAAAAAATAAAAGATTGATCGGAAATACGGGAGGCGGACGTATTGATCGATAAAAAAGGTTTGGAACTGCAGATTGAAGAAGTGAGAGAAAAAATGTATGAGGCTTATCAATCCCCTAATAATTACACGGAGGTGCTCAGAATCTCTCAAGAGCTGGATGATTTGTTGAATAAACTGAATGGAGAGGAATAGACAGATCTTATGTATCGCAATGAATAAATAAAGAATCTAAACATTTATTCTTCAGAAACGCGAAGGTGCTCTTCTTCATCATCCATTCGCTGCTTTCATTTCGTCAGTAAAGGAAGTGCGTAGTTTTCCACTGGTGATATTAGCAGTAGACGAAGAACCGGATGTTCACCTCTTTCATGTACAAATTCTTCACTCGGACTACCAACCAGATTATTTCCCTCTTTTTCCTTATTGCAGCCTCCTGCTATGTGCATCTGCATGGTGCGGTTGAGCATAAGGCTGCCTCTCTCTTGTTTTTCACCATTAATACCCACCTCTTCTCATCGATCAAAGATTATTAAAGTTCCACTGCCCAGAACAATTTTGATTATCTGTTTAATTAAATTCGAATCTGAATATCTAAGATTAGACAGCCAATTGACCTTTCGACTAGTGGCATAGTTCCCACCCCTTCACAAACTAACATAATGTAATCTGACATTTTCTATTCATAAAAATCCATATAAGGTTTAGCTTCCTTGTAATAATCGATACGATCTTGTAAAGTTCCACTATGAAATTCAAATTTATGACCATCAGGATCTGTGAAATAAATTGACTTCTTGTCACGCCTGTCTCTCTTCCGGCCTGATAGAACATTTACATTCAACGCTACTAACTCTTTATATGCATGATCGAAGTCTTTTTCATCAATAGAAAAGGCTATGTGAGTGTAAGATTGAGAGATTTCATTCCTAGGAATCTCTTTTTCCTCATTCAGCGCCAGCCAAAGACCATTAAGATCAAAGTAGGCCGTTGTTTTACCTTTCGCAAGTAACTTCGCACCGAAAACTTGTTGGTAAAAATGGATGGATCGTTCCAAATCAGATACAGAAAACAGAAAATGATTAACTCCTTTAATATTCATTGCTTTCACCTCCAAATGATCACTCAATTCCAATTATTTCAAAGTAAGGGAATGATAGCGATTGATCTTAGAAAGAAGGAGCCATCCTATAAGTTGCATTCAATTGGTAGAAGTTGACCGGCATATCGCGCCAAATGGTTTAGTTGATCATGCCGTTATGAAAGACGACTTACTCCTAATGGTTGGATGTTGTTTTTATCGATGTAGTGTTGAATTTTCGATTCAAGAGAAGATACAGCTTGAGCTTCAATTTCTTAGTTTTATAGACGAATCTGAGCACCCGATCAAGCATAACAAGATAATCAATATAAAAATGTGCTGGATATGAGCAACCCCTAAATAAGCTTAATTATATTGCACTGTTTGGTGAGTTACCTGACATCCAATAGGCTAATCATTTAATCCCTTTCCATTAAGAATGTGCTGCATATATTTTTCGATCCTGGACTCTCGAGTTTTGGATTTTTTGGCACTAGAAAAATAAAGAATGTAGGCTCTTTGCCTTCCCGGTGTCAATGATTCAAAAGCAGCTTTCATAGCAGGGATTTCATTGAATTTATTTTTAAGTTCTTGCGGAATTTCCGTCTTCTTATTAAATTTCACTTCCAAACCAGCTTTTTCCACTTCAATAGCTTCATATACATATTCTTTAATGATGGTTTCCATTTCAATTATTTCTTGAACATTGGTGAACCGAATCTGACGCGCCGCCTGGACATTCTCAGTTTGTTGAATTAAAACCCCATGGGTATCCTTTAGCAATGCACCTTTGTGAAATAGCAGCGCACAATATTCTTTAAAACCATGGATTAAAACGACGTTATTTTCCTGAAACGTGTAACAAGGTTTACCCCACTTGAATTCTTCGGTCATCTGGCAATCAAGAAGGATTGTTCTCAATTTCTCAAATTCTTCCTTCCACTTCTTGGATTTAGTTAGAAATTCATCAACCTTAGGATTCATCCTACTATTGGTCATCAAGGTAACCCCCTTCAAAAATTTTTTTAAGCTGACATTTTACTTTATTTGAATATACATTAACCACGAATTACTTTCCATGTCCCCATTTAACAAACGTACTGGTGTAAAAAGGGAAGAGAATTAGGTGTGAGAGGAATGAGCCGTCAAAATAACCTCTGATTTTTAGTTAGTCTCAAATTATTAGGACTCTCCAGGTTACAGGGGTTTTCTTTCACTTCAATCAATAATCCGACAGACTTTTGAAAATAATAAAAATGAGGGGAGGGATTATCATGGCTCAAGGAAATAAAAAACTCTCGAATAAAAACGCACAGCAACAAGCAAGAAAAGAAGAGAAACAACCAAGAAAGCGCCAGCCATAAAGATATGATTTAGCTCAAAACGAAAAAAGAACTTCCAAGATGAGAAGTACCTTAGACTATCGAGAAAGTCTCGACAGCGTGCAAGTTCTATAAAGCACATACTTCTGTTTTCTTGAGAAAGAAGGGGCGACTATCACCTAAGAATAATCGCCCCTTCTATATGTAAGAATTGGAATAAAGATAACTAAAACGTATATTGTTGTCTAGTTCGTTTGAGAAAGTTATTTCTTTGGGACTAACCTCCCGACAAAAACCATTGCAGCAGCAGAAGCAGAAGCGATAACTACTGACCGAACTATTCCTTCAAATGATATATCAGAAGGTTTGAATATTGCCGCAAAGAGCAATATCAATAAAAAATAAACTGTAAAATAGAGAAAAAAACTTCCTATTGTTCTCTTCAAAGTTTCCCTCTCCTATAAGTTGATCAATATTATGTGTTACCTATCACTGTAAACTCATACCGTTCCCATACCATGCTACATGTAGTATTATTCCGTATTTGCCTTATATGTAAGACTTGATGTCATTATACGCCATATTTAATCATCATTATGAATGAGTTAATCAATAACTTTATATGATATGATCCATTCAGAATGAGGTAGGTATTGAATGATAGATTGCTTATCTTTTAAATGATCAATTTTTAAATTATCGTTTATTCTAAATTCTTTACCGTGCAGGATAATATCTATTCCATTACCTTCATATCGAGATGTAGTAACATTTTCAATTTTAGATGGAACACCCTTCAATGTTTCATAGTCCTTTTGAATATAACTGGGTATGTCTCTCAAATAAATTGATGATATTAGAGCGCATGCAATACCTGCCAGTAATAAAACCATGCGAATAATTTTCAAAGGAGTGCCTCGAAATTCTTTCTTTATATGCTTCGAATTCTTATTAATAGATAATGAAAAGAAAATCCATGCAACACTTGCGATTGTAATACTTACAGTTAGCAGTAAAAAATGGTGGGTTGAACCCCCGATTAGTGTAATAAGAAAAGATATAGCAAAAATTACTAAAGATATAGTTGAAAGCATATAAACTCAAATCCTCCCTATACCCCCATATACCAAGTATTTATGTTTCAAAAAAAGGTAATATATGGACCTAAAGAATGTAGAGGTAATCAAAATGATACTCTTCAATTCTTCCCTTGGTTTTGAATTACGGAAAAGTTGGAGACCATCTATTTAATCTTCTACTCTCCCCTTCGATAGTTGAAGCGTGAAATTAATGCCTTCACCGCGTAATGCGTTTTCAAAATCAAATTTAGATGACTGTGCAAAATTCAGACCCTTAGCGAGCCACGGAACCCCCTTGCAGCATAGTAGGATTCTGCTCCATTGTGGTATACAAATACAGTGTCATAGCGACGATCACAAAAGAGTGCCCCGCCAAGTTTTCTAATAGTAGCAGGAGTTTGTATCCAGCTCGATGTTTTCATATCAAAATTTTCAAGTTTCTGTAGCTCCCGGTATTGTTCTTCCGTTAAAAGTTCAATGCCCATGGCAGTTGCCATATCACAAGCATTATTTTCTGGTTTGTATTTTTTCCTTGACTCCAGCGCTTCACGGTCGTAACAGACACTTCTGCGGCCTTTAGGACTTTCCGGTGAACAATCATAAAAAATGTATTCGCTTGTCTTTTTATCATGGCCAACAACATCTGGTTCACCGCCCGTTTCTTCCATTTCATTAAGCGACCACAGTTTTTCAGTATTAGCTTCGAGCTTTGCTTGTACTTTAGCCCATTCAAGTCCTTTATGGCGGTTCACGTTTTTTTCAAAACGGGCATTCAATGTTCTGAGTAGTTCTTCACGTTGTTCTAATGACAACTCCCTATTTCTCTTAGTCATATAAATCCCTCTTTTTTTAAGTTATAATTGTATAAGGACTAAACCAGCAAGTAAAAAAGCAGCCGTCCATGTTGAACAATCCCACCTAATCTTAATTCCTCTATTTCAAGATAACTAAATATTTATATTCTCCTTCAATCACTAACCTACTTAGAAGTTCTGCCTGCGCCCGACTTCGCTGCATTCCAATCTTGATGATATGGATTACATAAATTTAGTGAACCTTCACATTTAATTGAAAATCAATTATAGTTATTCGCCTTTAATCGTCTGCAACAAGGTTTTTCTCAAAGCGACTTATATCTTTATCAGACCCGATCACAATTAAAATGTCAGTTTCTTCTATTTTTTCGTTGGCCTGGGGAGATACGATAACATCTTTATTCCTTTTCATTGCTACAACATTACATCCGTAGTTTGCTCGGATATCTAAATCGATAAGTGTTTGACCCTTCATTTTTCTCCCTGCTTTAACTTCTACCACACTATGATCATCAGACAATTCAATATAATCAAGAATGTTATTGGAAATGATGTTGTGGGCAATTCGTTTTCCCATATCTCTTTCCGGGTGGATGACGTGATCTGCACCAATTCTATTTAGAATTTTTTCATGATAATCATTTTGAGCTTTAACCGTTACGATTTTAATTCCCAATTCTTTTAGAATTAAAGTGGTCAACATGCTGGCTTGAATGTTGTCACCAATCGCCACGATTACGTGATCGATATTCCGTAATCCCAGCTCTCTTAATACGTTTTCATCCGTAGAGTCAGCCATAACTGCATGCGCTGCGATATCTCTATACTCAATTACTTTTTGTTCATCAATATCTAAAGCAATAACTTCCATACCTTCACGACTTAACTCTCTGCATATACTTCCACCAAATCGGCCTAAACCAATGACAGCGAATTCTTTTTTCATAGAATTTCCTCCATAAATGTTATGAAACCTACCTCTATACTACCAATCCTTTTAGATATTTCTCAAGAGAAGCAGAAATATTATGACATAACTATAACCATTTACACTAAGACCTCCGATTCCCTTAAAAATAAAAGCTTTAGAAAACTCGATAATTACTATAGAATATACACATCTGAATGAATTCCCTAAGATTGGTGGCCTTTTGATGAATTATAATAATTTAAACCCTCCACAGATCATTATTTCTATATTCATAGGCTTGATAGCCATAGGTACTCTTCTCCTGTCCCTTCCGTTCGCGAACACGGAGGGTGTTTCGTTTATTGACGCTTTATTTACAGCGACATCAGCTATGACAGTGACTGGATTAATTGTGGTAGATACGGGTACTGCCTATACATTATTCGGGCAAATCGTGATTTTGTCACTCATTCAACTTGGCGGCCTTGGGATTATGACATTTGCTGTCTTAATCTATGTGGCTGTAGGTAAGAAGATAGGAATTAAACAGCGCCTTCTTCTGAAACAAGCGTTAAATCAATCAGCTATAGGAGGAGTCGTACGACTGGCCCTAAGATTACTCCTCTTTTCCATTATTGTAGAAACGATTGCTGTCATTTTCCTTTCACTTAAATGGATACCTGAAATGGGATGGGGGAAAGGCATATACGCAAGTATCTTCCATTCAATATCCGCTTTTAACAATGCAGGCTTTTCTATTTGGTCAGATAGTTTATCAGCCTATGCAGTGAGTCCTGTAGTAAATATTGTTATAACCTTTCTCTTTATTATAGGAGGTATAGGATTTACCGTTGTATTTGATTTGTGGAAAAGTAAAGAGTTTGCTCACTTATCTTTACAAACAAAATTGATGATTGTGGGGACACTGACAATCAACCTAATTAGCTTCTTAATCATATTTTTTCTGGAGTATAATAACCCAGCTACACTTGCTAATCTTTCCAGTTTAGGAAAAATTCAAGCCGCCTATTTTCAAGCTGTTACACCAAGAACAGCTGGATTTAACACGTTAGATATAGGGCAAATGGAAGAAGCTTCCCTCTTTTTTATTATTACTCTTATGTTTATTGGAGGAGGTAGTGCTTCTACAGCTGGTGGGATAAAGTTAACGACTGCATTAGCCATTCTTCTCGCTACGGTATCTTTCTTCAAGGATAAAGAGCACGTGACGATATTCAGAAGAAGTTTGACTTACCATGTGATCTTAAAGGCATTAGCGTTAACTGTTGGTAGTATGTGCGTGGTTATTTTCACAATTTTCATTTTAGATCTAACGGAAGATGCACCTTTCTTAATGATTATGTTCGAGAGTGTATCGGCCTTTGGGACAGTAGGGCTTTCAATGGGGTTAACAGGTAGTTTAACCACTATAGGTAAAATCGTTATCGTTCTCACCATGTTAATCGGTAAGCTAGGACCCTTAACGTTTGCTTTTGCTTTTGCAAAGCAATCCCCCGATCCAATTAAATACCCTAGTGAAGAAATTCTTACAGGATAATGAGGATGGGACAAAAGTGTTTTAGCCATTCTGAAATCCGAATGATTGTGAAATTCTTATGACAAGATTTCACCATCGTTCGGATTTTTTATGGTAGACTAGTGCAACGTGTCCAATTCTTGCCAATACTTTGGACATTTGTCATGTAAGGTGGAAGTATGGCCGCTCCGACAGAATGCTTCGCTGATGAAAACGAAGCATGTAAAAGAAGGATTTAGACCATTTCAGCGTAGGAAATTCACGGAGACTTCTGTGGGAGGAAGGCAACGGTGACCCCCCACAGTGCGCAGCGAATCCACTGAAAAAGTGTTGTATTAATAGAAAGGTAGAAGTTCACCTACTACATTTAGGTGTC